>JAKFUN010000214.1 GCA_021732675.1 Phycisphaerales bacterium | reverse complement strand
GCTCTGCACGCCCCCCCAGAACTTGGAGGGCCCGCCGATCGAACCCTTGAACCCGAAGTACGCAAACGCCCCCAGCGCCCCCGCCACGATGGTGGCGGCCAACGACCCCACGATCAACACCGTCCGCTGCTTGGCCAACTGCTTGTTGACGTTGTTCGCCCGCGTCACCAGCCCCTTTTCCTTGAAGACCTTGGAAAGGAAAACATCACGCAGGAAGTAGGCTTTTTCCTTGTCCCACTCGCGCCCGCCCGGAATCGACTCGACATCCACCCCCAGCGCCGAGGCAAGGGTCATATCGAGCGCCTGGCCCTCGCGCATCGAGCTGGTGAAGTAGATCCCGCGGAGGAACAGCGGCTTGGGGCTCCACTCGCCCGCCACGAAGATCATCTCGAGATACCGGCGCAGGCGCGGGGCAATGCGCACCAGGTTGTCGGGGAGCTCGAAGAGCTCGTCCACCTGATCGGTGCGGCGCAGATTGGGGTCGGCGGTGTGAACCGGGTTCTGCAGGAGCCCGAAGCGGCGCTTCAGCAGCTTCTGCCGCACGCTCTCCAGGTGCTTGTCCACCTGGTCGGGCTTGAAGGCCTCGTCGAGCGAGGCCGGGTTGCTCCAGCCCAGGATCTGGTGCTGCAAGTCCGGGCTGTTGATCGTCTCAAAGAAGTCGCGGAAGCCCACGATCTTGTCGCACTTGGTGATCACGACAAAGACGGGGAATCGCACGTCCAGCGTGCGCTGCACCACATCGAGCTGGCGGGCGATCGCCCCCGCCGTTGCCTCGATCTTTTCCGCCGAGTCCTTCAACAGGCTTTCGGAGGAGATCACCAGCAGCATGCCGTTGATGGGGGCGTTGGGGCGGGCGGCCTTCAGGCTCTTGAGCAGCTCCTTCCACTCGGTGCTTCCCCCGTCGGTGCTCTCTTCCATGAACATGCGTCCGGCGGTGTCGAGCACGACGGCGTGGTTGGTGAACCACCAGTGCATGTTCAGCGTGCCGCCCGAGCCCTGCAAGTGATCCTGCAACCCGGGCGGAAAGCCGACGTTGCAGTGGCGCATGGCCTCGGTCTTGCCCGAGCCGCTGGGCCCGACGAGGATGAACCAGGGCAGGCTGTAGACGTCCTTGCCGGCGGACTTGAAGGTCTTGAGCCCCTCCTCAAACTTCTTGCGCATGTCGTCCATGCGCGCCTTCTGGGCCGGGTCCGCGCTCGCCCGCCCGCCCGCCTTGGTGAGCAGGCTTGCGAAGGGCCCGCTCTTGGACTTGTCGATCAGGATCAAGACGCCCTTGAAAAGGAGCAGCACCACGATCACCGCGATGATCGAGATCGCGATCCACTTGAAAATCGGGTTGTCGGGGTTGGCCACCGCCATGATGGTCGAGAAGAGCCCAGCCCCGCCGACCAGCATGCTCAGCGCCTGAACCGGCCGAGGAAGATTTGAAAACATCGAGAACATTCGTCGCCTCCATCACCAACCACCACTCCCGCCCCACTCACGCAACTAACTTACGACCCCGTCTTGCTCTGCTCCGCCTGACTGATGCTCTTGAGCGAGTTGCTCAGCTCGCGGCTCGCCTGCACGAATGCCTGGCGGAACCCGATCGACAACCCCAGGATCAGCACCACCAGCGCGATCACCAGCCCCACCAGGCTGCGACTGGGTGGCTGGGTCAGGTTCCGCGAGTCCACCCCGTCATAGGCGTCCCCGCAGATTCTGGCCGCGGCGTCCGCGTCGATCATCCCTCGGAGCCTCGAGCTGATTTCCAGCATCTTCCGCCGAATATAATCCGGCTGGCCGGTGTACAACCCCGTGAACCCCAGCCCGATGCACACATAAAAGACCGCCAGACGCTGCGTCGCGCTCTCGCTCATGTCCTTCAGCGTGTCCTCGAGCAGATCCCAGAACTTCTCCTCAAACCCCAGCTCGCCCCGCTCGTGGCTGATGGGCTTCCACCCGCCCCGCAGTTGGCTGTTCAGAATCATCGAGTCGGTGAAGAAGACCAACACCTGCTCGACCTCCCCATAGGGCCCGGCCATCCCGGGGGTCTGCTCGGCCTTGGCCCGCATCTCCTGAAACAAGGCCTTCACCTCGCCCCGGACCACCCCGAAGTCCACGCGCCCGCCCTTGCGCCCAACGCGGTTGAGTCGGCACACATACTGCAACAAGGGCTCGCAAATCTCGACCAATGTCATTCAAGCCTCCACCCACGGAGCTTCCCCCGCGATTCTTCTGCCACTCCCCGCGCCAGCCGCCGGCACCACAACCTACGCCAGCGTCATGTACAAGCTCACGTCCTGATAGTCCAAAGGCTCCAGCTCCGGCCAGCGGATGCTGATGGCCTTCTCCCCCGCCATCCGCTCCCACATCTTCTGGCTGGCGCCCACATCCACCCGGAAGTAGTGCAGGTCCACGCTGCTGGGCAGCTCCATCGGCGGGTGCCGGTCCTCGTTCAGCTTGATCCCGTAGATGTTCAGCTTCACCATGCTCTTGGGCATCAACTTGAACTTGTCCTGATCCTCCACCAGTCTGCCCAGGACCGACGGGTCCATCTTGGTTTTGATCCCCACGAAGTACCCGTTGGGCTGCGTCAGGTGCTCGTCCGTCAGGGACGCGCTGATCGCCGCCCCGTCCTTCACGAACGGTACCTGCAAGAACCGCTTCTGCACATCCCCGCGAAGCAGCGGCCGGATCTTGCGATCCAGCTCCATGAACAGCGGCCCGGGGTTGTCATGATCAAACTTTGGCGCGTCGAACGGGTCTCGCTCCGGGCTCAACGCCGCCAACTCGCCCAACAGCTCGCGCAGAATCAAGTACGCATCCAGCGGCGCCATCGTCCCCGCCCCGCCCACGCCCCCCGCCGCCAGCGTCGGCAGCGTCGCGGCATACCGGCTCAAGGTCCGCAGCCTCAGCAACTGCATGATCTGCGGGCCCTTCAGGTTCTCCACAATAAATCCACCCCGCGTCATCTGGTTCACCAGCTCCTTGCGGGTCGCGTCGATCTGATTGCCCAGGTCCCGGATCAAGTTCCGCAAGCGGGGCGACGCCCCAACCACCAGGCACGGCGGAATGAAATCCGGGTCCGGCCGGGGCATCGCCTGCTCGTCCGCCGCGTGAGTGATCCGCAACAGCGGCAACACCTCCAGGTCCGTGATGTCGTCCCCCTCCGTCACCAGCCGGGCATTGATCCGCCTCACCATCATCGCCTGGCTGTTCTCGCCCGTGTTCTCGTCTGTGCGCGACGCCTCCGCCACGCGATACAGACGCTTCACCTTGGCCTCCTCGGCCATCGCCCGCCTCACCGGCCCACTCCCGCCGACCCCGGCCCCGATCTCCACTGTGTTGGCGCGGCTGAGTTGCCACAACGGCACCCCCAGCCCCACCAAAAACGACCCGCTCGAAGCCTGAAACACCCGCTTGATGTCCAAGGCCGGCAAGTCCGTGTTGCCCGGAATGTCAATCTCCAGCCCACTGGGCATGATCGCGCGGAGGCGATCAATCCGGACCAGCATGTTCTCCAAGGCGTCGGTCGAGACCCGCAACTCGACGATCCCGTACGGATACGCCCAGCCCAGCCGCCTTTCGCGCCATGAACTTTCGATGAGGTCGCGCTGCATCACCTGCAAGTGGTGAGGCTGCAGGAAAAGACCCTCGTGCCAGTGGATGTGCCCAAAGTTCGACATCTTCCGCCCCCCGGTAGGTCGGCTCTCCGAGCCGACGATCCCCTCTTGCGTACTTCGGCTCTACGAGCCGACTCTTCGCTCTTCCCCTGGTACTCCGGCTCTCCCAGCCGACTTCCCAACTCAGCCCGCAGGGCCGCGCTCCCTGGCTACCTCTACTTCCGCAGCACCTGCCCGAGCCCCGCGTCCACATCCTTCGCCAGCAGTTGTTTCAGGCGTTTCTCAATCACCGCCGCGTCCGTCCCTTCCATCAGCTTCACATACTGCCGCCAGCATTTCACGTCCTCGCTGGTGACCAGGCTTCCCGGCCCGGCGGCCTTCTTGATCTCCTCCACGCTGAACTTCTGCAGGTGGTCGCGCCCAAACTGCTTGCCCGCCTCCACCACCCCTTTCATCAGCAGCGAGATCAAGCTCCGCAAGTTGTAGACATTGTTCGAAAGCTGCATCTTCGTGATCTTCTCGTCCCCGGTCGCATAGCGGGCCAGGTCCTTGTTCAAGGTCTGGAAGACCGTGCTCTTCGCATCCGGAGCGATGTCCTTCCAGTAAGTACACGCCCAAGGCTCCAATCGGAGCGTGAACTCGGCCAAGATGGTCGCCATCTCCAAGACACGTCCCTGGTCCAGCGGGGCTTCGGGCATCGCCCCGATCGCCTTGCGCAGTTCTGCTGCCGCCGCCGACGCCGACACCGGTGCCGCCGCCGCTGCTGGGGCCGCCACCGGCTCGCCCACGTACGTTGGCTTGGTTGCGGGAGGCGCCGCGACTTCTTTGACCTGCACCTGAATCAGGCCGGCTCCGGCCAGTTTGGCAATGATGGCGCCGCGCTCCCCTTCGCTCAAGCCGCGGCAGGCTTCAACCAGCTTGTCGGCCAGGGCGCGAGGATCGGTGGGCTCTGGCTCGGCGGGCTTGGCCCGGGGCGCGACAACGCTCGGCCCGCTCCCGCCGGCACTCCAGGTCGGGAACTGTTCGATGAGATCCGCGAGGAACCCGTCGCGTTCCTGCGGGGCGAGGATGGAGATCTCGCGCTGCACCGCGTCGCGAAGCTGCTCGGAGCGCATGTCCGAGGGCTGGTCCGCCAACTGCGCGTGCATGACCCGCAAGCGCTGCGACAACCCAGCCAACCTTCTCGCCCGATCACTACTTGGCTCGATCAACCCATCCCCCTTCCCTCGAGGTGCCCAACCGGGAGCAGAAACGGAAAAACCGCCCCGACTGCCCGGCCGCACCCCGCCATCTTACCGGACAGACGCGACAGTACAACCCGGCAAGGTTCTCGGAAGCCTCTTTCCCGCTCAACTTCCGAATATCGCCCCAGCGCAGATGGTGCGCCCGGGGAAGGCCGCGTGATCGCCACCCTCGCCCCTGTTTCGCGGGGCTTCCTGCTTTTGACCGCCTCGTGAGGCGTCGATTTACCACCATCGCGGGCCGTCAAGGCCTCGCGTGGAGGAGTTTCTCATGCGCCGAACCACCAATCGTTTCGTGACCGCCGCCACCTTGCTCGCCGTCGGGGCCCTGGCGGGCATCGCCGGGTGTGGATCCAACCGCTCTGCACAGGTTTACACCTACGACGCTGCGCAGGGCCGAAACGTCGTCGCCTCTGACGCGCTGGGCGCCAGAATGATGCGCTCAGAGACCTATCGCCAGGCCATGCTCGCCAAAAAGGGTGAGAACCTGGCCTCCGTTCGCGAATAATCCGGGCCTTTGGCCGCACCGCGGCTCTTGGCTTCCATTCCAAAACTCGACCCGAAGCCCCTCCACCAATTACTTGGCGTCTTTGGCCGCCAGGTACGGAGCCTGGGCCAGAATCGCCAGCAACCGGTCCGCGGGCTTGCCCGAGCCACCCCCGGCGTCCGTGGAAAACGCAAGGCGAAAGCCAACATCGCTGTACCCGCGCTGGTTGGGGGCTGTCACCAAGGGCTCAGCCTTCTCGGGGGATAACTCCTTTTGAGACAGGGCTGAGGCGCCGATAACCTTGACGCCTTTGTTCTTGTGGATTTCCTTGATGGCCGCGCTGACCGAGGGCTCATCCGCCCCGACCGACGCCGAGGCTCCGTTGTCATCGAGCACGAACTCGGCGACATTGCCAACGAGGTCGTGCATCACCGATTCTTTGCTTTCGGTTACCGGACGGAACCACAGCCAGCCATCTTCAGAATCGACGGCGGGGTCTTTGTCATTTTCGAGCATCCCCGGACCCGGGCGGGTGGTTCGGAAGATGTCTCCCCCTGGGCGGAAGACCGGCTGACCCCCGATGCCGTTGGTCTTTTTGAACGCGGGGATTTCTTTTTCGATGTACTCGTGTTCCTTGGCCCATTCGGGGCCACGGCGGTTCGAGTCGGTTGGGGGGAAGGCGGAGACCGCCTGCGTCCACTCGGCCGGGGTGGGCAGGCGGCAGTTGAGCTTGCGAGCCGCCAACAGTGCAGCCGCCGGGCCGATGTAGGCCACTGGTGTCTCCGCCGTGGGGCCGGGGACTGTCACCCCGTCCGATATCTGCGAGATGCCCCCTTGCTGGAGGCCGGTGTCGGGGACGAGCCAGCCGCTGCCCCAAACCCGCGCCCAATCACCCTTTTTGTCAGCGCGGCCGTCGGGGGGAACCATCGCCGGCACGATCTTTCCATCCACGACCACCCATCCCCTGGGTCCGATTCGGTTATCGCTGGCTGGTGCGGCGGCTACCACCAGTTTTCCGCTGGCGATCTCCTCGGGAGAGAACAACTCGGCGAAGAGGCTCAGCGGCGTCTCGGTGGCGGCCAAATAGGCGGCGCTCTCCGCCTCCTCCGGCGAGACGCGGACAAACTTCAAGCTCTTTCCGGCCTTCGTGTAGGTGACGCGCGAGGCGTCATCCGGCGCGTCGCTCACGCTCCATCCCACCACCCCGGGGCCGACGGCCGCGAAGTCGACAAAGCCCTTGCCTTCTTCAAACGGCTTGAGCGTCTTGCGGAGCCCGGTGAGCGCACCAGCCTCCTTGAAGGGCTGGCACTCTGGGCGGGCCCAGAACTCGGCGAGCAGGGGGGCGATCGCCTCGGACTGCTTTTTGGGGTCAGCCGCCAGGCGGGTGCGGATCTCGGCGACCTTTTCGGGCAGGACTTTGAACCGGGCGTAGTTGAAGGCCATGAAGGGGCCGACCTTGGCGCCAAGCTCCTCTGGGCGAAGCCCGCACGAGTCCATCGCGCCAAAGAGCGAGGCCAGGGTCTTGGGATCTGCGACCACGTCCTTCTTGGCAAAGCCGATCCACATGCGGGTGAGTGGTTCGCGGGTAGAAGCGAGCAGGGCTTGCTGACGCTGAGCGTCGGAGATGGCCTTGAGCCCCGGCGCGACATTGGTGGCGTACAAACCCGCGCCCGTGGCCAGGTCGTCCACAGATTCGGGGAAGCCGGCGTCGGGGAGTTTGGTCCAGGCGACCACAAGCTTCGAGACGTCTTTGGGCGAGGCGCTCTTGATGACCTCCATCAGCGCGGGGATCGCGCTCAGCTTGGTCACTCGCTCCAGGTCATCCAGCCGGGCGATGATCTTGCTGACGCTGGCACGCAAGACCTCATCGCGCGACGCGAGTTGCTCGCGCAAGGCAATCAGGCTTTTGCCTTCCTGAGGGGCCTCGGAAAGGCCAAACCCCAGCGCGAGCAGCCGCTCGATGGCCTGCCCGTCGGCGAGGGTGGCCATCATGCGGGCGCGCAGGTCGTCCAGAGCGGATTTGGCCTGGGCGATCTCGGCGTCCGCCTCGCTCTTTTCTTTGGGGGCCGCACTTTTAACGACCCCATCGATCATCGCCTGAACGCGGGCGGCCCGTTCTGTCGCGAGGGCTTTGTTGAGGCCGTCGACCTCGGCCTGGCTCTGGTCGGGGAGGGGAATGGGGGCGAGGTCGGGGACGCCGGACTCGATGGCTTTGAAGTACCCCTCGAAGGCGAGCATTTTGCCGAGGTATTTATCCCAGTAGCCCCCCCGCGAAGGGTCGGAGGCACCAAGATCGTTGACAATGGTCTGGAGGCAGGCTTTGAGTCCCTCGCGCAAGGGCGGCTGTGAGATTTCTGTGCCGCCCGCGGCTTCCAGGCGGGCCTTCACGAGTGCCGTCAGGCGCCGGAACGATTCATCCTTGAGCCCATCGATGGCCTTGCTCATCGAGGCGGCCCGCACCTCGCTGTCGATCGCGGTAACCCCTTCGATGACGGCGTTTTGCTCGGTTTGCTGAGCCGCTTGCGCCGTGGGATCGGCCGGCGCGGCCGGGGTGGCCCAGGCGGCGGCCGCGCGTTCGATGAGGCCCGCGGTTCGCGCTGACCAGTCGTCCACCTTGGCGCGAAGCTCGGCGACCTTTTTGATCGCCTCGTCGTCACCCTTGAGGGCTTCTTGCAGGTCGGCGAGCTTTTTGGTGTTGGTGCTCAGGGCGGTGTCGCGCAGCTTGGTGAGGGCGGGGGTAGGGTCCTCGCCCTTCTTGATCGCCAACACGGGGGTCGTGTCGTCCGTGGTTTGCGTCACCTCGACGTGGTCTTTGCCCTTCTCGCTGGCACCCCCCAGCACCTGCCACGCCGCGACCGCCCCGCCCAGCAG
>JAKFUN010000001.1 GCA_021732675.1 Phycisphaerales bacterium | reverse complement strand
GGGCGGAGTGGTGCTGGGGGAGGCGGGCTTGGCCGAATCAGCGGGGGTCGCCACGCCTAGCTTGGCGCCAGGGAGGGAGCCGACAAGGTTCTTGCTGCGGGCGGCGGAGGCCTCGGCATCGGTGGCGCGGCGCAGGGTGCGGAGTTCCACAAAGCCCTTGGAGTTTTCGGGAGCCGCGATTCGGTAGCCGATCACCGGGCCGTCGTTTTCTTTGGCGGGTTCGAGCACCTTGAGGGTGGTGCCGGGGGCGAGCTCGCCCAGGAAGAGGGACATGTAGGAAGCGCTAAAGCCGCCGGCGGCGTTGGCGGACTTGAGCTTGCTGGGGCGGGAGAGGGTGGCGGTGGTGCCGTCCACAGTGACATCTTCGGCGCGGACGAAGGCGCTGAGCCCGGGTGGGTAGACAACGCGGGCCCATTCCTTGCCCTCGCCATCCACGATGACAACGGAGTTGGCGGGCAGGTCGGCGACACTGTAAAAACGCTCCCCATCGCGAGAGCGCAAAGATTGCTTTCCCTGCACCACGGCGTAGTAGGGGGCGACATCCTGGATTTGGGCGTAGACGGGAGCGGCGACCAAGGCCACCAAACCGAAGACGGCGGCATTCCACAACCCAGCGTTTGACCGAAGCATCATGATCTTTCTCCAAGCCGACCTGTCCGGGCAAGAGCCGGAGCGTCGCTCGCAAACTACCAGAACCAGTATTCCTGACCCATGCCCCGGCCCCTGACGATTGTGCGGATTCTGGAAAATCCTGTTTAGGGCGTTTGGGGGCCCACCGGAGCGTCTGAACATCGACCAGAAGAGGCCTTCGCCTCGAAAACCGCGGCTTTCGCACGTCGAACGAGGGGTGACGCGGGCTCCGCCGCATCAGGATCAGCGTAGGCGGGGAGGGGGCGAGGCTTCCCGCCAGCCTTCGTGGGTCTTTGACGACGGGCCCCAAAGCCGCTACGTTCTCCATCCCATGATGCGCCCGAAACCTTGGGCCGCCCAACCGGCGGCGCTGGCAGCACCGTTGCTGGTGTTGCTCGCAGGCTGCACAAGCTCACCCCTGGCCCACCAAACCGAGACGAACCTCCGAAGGAGCGTGATCGACGCGGTGGAGCGGGAGGTTGCCGACGCTGAGGCGAACCCTCAGCCGGTGACCACTACGCGCGAGGATTTTTCCAATCGCCTGGGGATCAAGCCGGCGATGATGCCCGAGCTCGAGAGAATGGCGGGCCCGCAGAGCTATGACCCCAAGACCCTGGATCTGGGGCTGGATCTGCTGGGCGGGCCGGTGCGTTCGGTGCCGATGAGTCTCAAGACCGCGATCCGGGCGGCGGTGGAAAACAACATCGCGGTGCAGTTCGCGCGGCTGGGGCCGGCGATCAACGAGGCGCAAGTGCAGACTGCGGAAGCAGCGTTTGACTGGACGTTTTTCTCAAACCTCAACTACACCCGCACCGACTCGCCCACCACCACGACCTTCCAGACCGGCTCGTCGAGCACGATCAACAGCAACGATCAGTACAACCTTTCCGGGCAGGCCGGGGTGCGACGCACGCTGGTCGGGGGCGGGCGTCTGACGGCGCAGCTGGATGAGAACCTGATCCAGAACAACACGCCAGGGCTGGTTTCAAGCCCCAACCCGTCACAGACGGTGGCGTTCACGCTGCAGTGGGATCAACCCCTGCTGCGCAACGCCGGGAGCGAGGTGTCCCAGGCGCAGATCCGCATCGCCCGCAACGCCGAGCGCACCAGCGTGCAGCAACTGCGGCGGGACATGATCCGCATCGTGAACGATACCGAGCGGGCGTACTGGGACCTTGTGCGGGCCCGGCAGGATGTGTTCATTTTGAAGCGATTGCAGGAGCGGGGCGAAAAAGTGCGCGACCAGCTGGAGCAGCGAGCCAAGATCGACGCCAATCAGGCGCAGATCGCCGACGCCCGGGCCCGGATCGAAAGCCGCCTGGCGGATGTGCAGCAGGCCCAGGTGCAGTTGCGGCTGACCAGCGACCGGCTGAAGACGTTGATGAATCACCCGGACCTGCCGGTGGGGTCTGAGGTGGTGGTGTTGCCGGCGGATTCGCCCCCGGACGAGGCGGTCCGGTTCAGCCTACTCGAGAGCATTCGCCAGACGGTGGCGTATCGCCCGGAGATTCAGCAATCGGTGATCGCGATCGACGACGCGTCGATTCGGCGGACGGTCGCGGCCAACGGTCGCCTGCCCGATCTGTCGCTGCGTCTGCAGGGGCGCTGGTCGGCCTTGGACAACACCCCGGGCGAGGCGTACAACCGGCTGTTTGAGGGGCGGTTCGTTGATTATCTCGTCGGGCTGTCGTTTGAGCAGCCGATCGGGAACCGGGCGGCGGAGGGGGAGTTTCGCCGCCGCAGCCTGGAGCGGATGCAGAGCGTGCTGGCGTATCGCAACGCGGTGCAGCAGGCGCTGCAAGAGGTGAAGTCAGCGCTCTTTCGGATTCAGTTGAACTACCGGCTGATCGCCCAGACCCGCACCAGCCGCATCGCGCAGACCGAGGCGTTGCGGGTGTTGCTGGTGGAGAAGGACATCTCGCAGTACACCGTCGAACGCCTGGATAGCGAGTTTTCACGCGAAGAGGCGCTGTCGACGGCGGAGCGTAACGAGATTCAAGCGCTGACCGACTACAACCAGTCGATCGCCGACCTTTTCGCGGCCATCGGAAGCTCGCTGGAACGCAACAACATTCGGATCGCCACGCCCCGCTCCGACGAAGCGACCGAAGAGTGGCGCGAACTGAATCCGGAATAACCCGGCCCGGAGTGCTGGGCTTTCTTGACCCCCGGAGGGTTCTCGGTGACACTCGACGCTCAAGCGATCGCCCGCGCGGCAGAAAAGCTCAACGCCGGGGGTGTCGTTGCCTTTCCCACCGAAACCGTCTACGGGCTGGGGGCAGATGCCTTCAACCCCGAAGCGGTTCGGCGGGTTTTCACCTTGAAGGGTCGGCCTCGTAGCAATCCGCTGATCGTACATGTCGCGGACGCCGAGGCGGCACGGCGCTGTGTGACCTATTGGCCTTTGGAGGCCGAGGCGCTCGCCAAAGCCTTCTGGCCCGGCCCGCTGTCGCTGGTCCTTCCCAAGGTCGACACGCTCCCGCACATGGTGACTGGCGGGGGCCCCAATGTGGCGCTGCGCAGCCCGGACCATCCGGTGGCGCTGGCGCTGCTGCAGGCCTTTGGCGGGGCGATGGTGGGCCCGAGCGCCAACCTGTCGGGGAGCATCTCGCCCACCGAGGCGGCCCACGTACGCGGGGTGTGGCCCGAATCGGACGTCTTGGTACTCGATGGGGGGCGCTGCCGCGTGGGGATCGAGTCGACCGTGCTCTCTTTGGCTGGGCCGGCGCCGCGCGTCCTTCGGCCCGGGGTTGTGACGCCTCAGGAGATCGCCAAGGTGCTGGGCAGGGGCGTGAGCCATGAGGCGTCGCCGACCAGCGACGGCCCCCTCGACAGCCCGGGGCGTTTGCGATCTCACTATGCCCCCGCAGCGCGGGCGCTGATGGCCCCGGGCGAGGAACTGGCGCAGCTCATCCGCGCCAACCCGGGGTGCGTGGCAATCGTCAGTCAGGCCGACCTGACGGGAGCGGGCGTGATCCGTTTGCCGGCGGATGCGGCGGGGTATGCCGCGGGGCTGTATGACGCGCTGCGGCGAGCGGACGAGCAACGCCCCAGCGTAATCGTGATCGAGCGTCCGCCGGCGGGCGAGGACGAACGCTGGGCAGCGGTGCTGGATCGACTGAGCCGGGCGTGTGCGCCGCGCGCGGACGTGGAAGAAGAGGCGTAGCCCGACGCATTTGAGACGTGCGGACTTCGGAAACCGCGCCCGGGCGTTAGGCCATCACCTTGGTGAAGGCCTTGATGGCGTGCTCGATGGCGTCTGGATCGACATCGAGGTGAGTCACGGCCCGCACGCGGTGCTCGCCGGTGGCCAACACCAGCACGCCCAGCTGACTCAGTCTTTCGCAAAGCGTGGCGGCCGGGGTTTGGCGGCTTGGAGAAATGTCGATGTAGACGATGTTGGTTTCGACGCCATGTGAGATCTGGTCGGGGTCGAGGGAGAGGCCGGGGATGGACGCCAAGGCGGCCCCGAGACGACGGGCGTGTTGGTGGTCTTGGGCCAGTCGAGAGATGTGGTGGTCCATGGCGAAGAGGGCGGCGGCGGCGAGCAGGCCGCTCTGTCGCATTCCGCCGCCAAACATTTTGCGGAATCGCCGGGCGCGGCGGATGGTCTCGCCATCGCCAGCGAGGGCCGAGCCCACCGGGGCTCCCAGGCCCTTGGAGAAGCAGCAGGCGACGGTGTCGAAGCGCGCGCCAAAGCGGCTCATCGCGACGCCCGAGGCGACGTGGGCGTTCCAGAGGCGGGCGCCGTCGAGATGAAGCTTGAGCCCGCGCGTGCGGGCGAGGTGGGAGACCTCTTCCAGCTCTTGAATGGGCCAGACCGAGCCGCCACCTCGGTTGTGGGTGTTCTCGGCGACGAGCAGTTTGCTGACGGGGAAGTGATCGTTGTGGGAGCGGATCGCTGCGGCGACGGCGCTGGGCTCAAAGAGCCCGCGCGGGCCGCGGAGCATGCGGACCAGGCACCCGGACAACGCGGCCGGCCCGCCGCCCTCGTAGAGGACGATGTGGCTTTCTTCGTGGGTGATGATTTCGTCGCCGGGCTCGGTGTGGGCCCGGATGGCAATTTGGTTGGCCATGGTCCCGCTGGGGACGAAGCAGGCGGCGGGCTTGCCGAGCAAGGCCGCGAACTTTTCTTCGAGTTGTCGCACGGTGGGGTCGTCGCCCAGCACATCGTCCCCGAGCGGGGCGTCAAACATGGCTTGACGCATGGCCTTGGTGGGGCGGGTGACGGTGTCGCTGCGCAGGTCGATGATCGGTGCCATGCGAGGAGCGTACGCGACGGCGTTGTGGGCTAGCGCCCGCGGGGGCGGCGTTGATTTTGCCACTGGCGCAGGCGTTCCTGCTGGCTTTTTTGCAAGTCGCGCATCTCGCGGAAGATGCTGGGGACCTCAACGCGGCTGATGGGCACGCCCGGGATGACGATCTCGCCGTTGTAGTACTTGGTGAGGTCGGCGGTCTTGAGGGCGACCTCGGGTCGTGGCCTCAGCACGAGATCGGCTCTGGTGGCAGAGAGCCCCTTGGCCGGTCCGACGATCTCGCGTGAGTCTTCGCTGGAAGATTGCGAGGTGACGACGCCGTTGACCGAGACCTGGTAGGAAAATGAAGAGCTGGAAAATCCGGATGTGGCGGAGGTCGCGTCGGAGCCGGTGTGAAACTCCCCGATCTTCCACTCATCATTGCCGACGCGAAGCAGCACATCGCACGCCAGCGGCACGGGCAGATCCTTGACGCGAAGGCTGACCCGGGCGTTGTTGGGGCCGTCGTTGGGCTGGCCGAACCCAGCTTCGTCGAGCGTGATGTTGCCGGGGCGAAGCATGGCCGCCAGCTTGGCATCCATGTCGGGGGTGGGCGCGATCGGAGCGACGAGCTGCTCGACAGGCACGATCTCGACCGTGGTGCGAAGGGTCAGAGGCGAGCCGGCCCCGGTCGCGAAGGAGGGGAACCCGAGCAAGCCGCGCCCGGCGCTGGACTCTTGGGAGAGCTGAAGCTCGATGGTGTGGGGGCCGGGAGTCAAATCCCCCGGAAGGTCCACCAGCGCCGTGACCTTGGGGCCAGTGCCAAAGACTCCGAGGGGGACGCGCGAGCCCGCGGCGGTGATGACTCCTAACTGTCGATCATCGCCCGGGCCACCACTCACGTTCACGCCGTTGACTACAATTTGGAAGGCCCCGCCGCCCAGGGTGCCCATGGCTCCGCTGCCCGAGACTTTGGCGGCGACTTTTTTGCCGTCGAGGGTCGCGCCATCGAGGGAGAGTGAGTGGGAAATGATGTCCCCCGAACCCACCCGGGCCTGGTCGAGGGCGATGGTCACCGGCAAGCTCGCCCCGCTGGCCGCTTTTTCGCGGGTGGTCGCCTTGAGCAGCGCCGATTGGCGTTCGAAGGCATCCAGGCCCGCGGGGGTGAGGGTGCCATCGAGCCGGGCCGCGTTCAGAAAGTTCCCCCACGCTTCGCTCCAGGGGGAGTTGGGGTCGGCCTGGAGCTTAAGGCCAAACTCGGCGGCGCTGGCGTACTGAGTCTGCGAGAGCTGCCTGGCCTGTGCGCGGCGGATGAGCTCGTTGGCGATCCTTTCCGACCCCGCCGGCGTGGCCCGCTGGGCCGACCAGAGCAAGACCCCCACCGGCAGGTAGGCGTTGACATCCGAGCCGGTCAGCGCGGCGTAGCCGACCACCCCCAGCGGCGCGCTGGGGAGAAACGCGAAAAGCAGACCCAGAGCCGCGACGCCCGTGAGACGTTTGCGGGCACCCACCCGGACTGAACCCTCACGCTTGAGCCCCGCCCCGCACTCGGGGCAGGTCACCGACTCCGGGTAGATGCCATCAAGGTCGAAAGCGCACTGGCGGCAGACCGGGTGGTCATTCAGCCTTCGCCCGCGCAGGCCCGCCCACAGCAGGATCAACCCGCACAGAAACGCGAACCCCATCATGATGACAACCACTGGCGGCATTCGCTTCTCGCACAGGCACTTTCAAAGCGCCATCTCGCTCCGGCATTCGCCATCCCGGGCCCCGCAGCCCGGGCGTAAACCCCGGGCCTAAACATAGATGCTGCCCCCGGGCTGCTCCGTCGCGGAACACCCGTCCGGTGCCCGCCACCCCTCAGCGGGTGGGCGTCAGGCTCGGCATGCTCGAAACCCGGTCCGGAAGCTCGCCCAGCAGCGTGCGCTGCAAGAGCGTGTGGTCCTTGCGATCGGTGATCGGACCTTCGGCGTCCCCCCTAAGAAACTGGCGGATCAGCCGGTCTTTGCCCGATCGCTGCTCGCCGACCTCGGCGGGCTCATGGCGCAACTGCTCGTACCAGCCGCGGCTTTCGACCTGGATCATTCGCCCCTTGTCGAGCATTGCCATGCGGTCGGCGATGGTGAACGCGCTATCCATTTCATGAGTCACGACCACGCTGGTCACGCCAAGCTTATTGGTGAGATCCATGATCAGCTGGTCGATCTGGGCGCTGGTCACCGGGTCCAGTCCGGCGCTGGGTTCGTCATAAAAGAGAATCTCAGGATCAAGGGCCAGGGCCCGGGCCAGCCCAGCCCGCTTTTTCATGCCCCCCGAGATCTGCGCCGGGTACTTGTCGGCGTGCTCCAAAAGCCCCACCAGTTCGAGCTTGATCTTCACCTGGATATCGATGATGTTGGCGTCCAGATCGGTGTGCTCGCGGATGGGAAGCGCCACGTTTTCGTAGAGCGTCATGGAGTTGAAGAGCGCCCCGGATTGAAACAAGATCCCGAATCGCTTGCGGATCGCGTCCATCTTGTCTTCGGAGATGCAGCAGATCGACTCTCCGAAGAGCTGAATCTCCCCTTCGTCGGGCGGGAACGACCCGATCATCAGGCGGAGCAGGGTGCTCTTGCCCGAGCCGGATCCGCCCATGATGACCATGGTTTCGCCGCGGCGGACCTCGAGGTTGATGCCGTCGAGGACCGCCCGCCCGTCGAATCGCTTCACCACACTCTGGCACGAAATGACGATGTCTTCGGTCATCGGGGCAGATCATACGTCCGGCCGGGGTGCGCGCGTTCAGCGCGCCTCTTCACCACCTCCGGAAGCGGGCTCAGCTTCCTCGCGGCCCACCTGATCACACAGCTTGATTCCCTGCCGCATGAGGTTGTCCAGCCGGTCGCCTTCGAGAGTCTTCTCCGGGTTGTTCCAGATGGCCACGATGGCGAACCAACGATCGTCGGAACGCCGGACCAGCAGCGCGGCGGCCGCCACGCCAGGCTCAGCCCCCCACGCTCCGTACGACGCTGGCCAGCGGTCTTTGTCGAGCTCCAACCCGACTCCGCCCGCCAGTTGATCCAGCAGCTTGTGGCCTTCCGGCGACTCTCCCGCGGCCTTGATCAACGCCAGCGTGTTGGAGATCGCCTCTGGAGAAGCAAAAAACCCCACCGAGTCGATCAACCGGGGTTCGCTCCAGGCTTCGAGCTCCGTCCAGTCCGGCGCCAGCAAGGCGATCTCACCTCCGGGGGCGAGCATGGCGCGACGCTGGTCCAGCGGCTCGGTCTGATAGTCGGTGACAAGCACTTCTCGGTTGGAGAGCTTGAGGGCGAACATCTGACGCACGGAGAGAAGCGGGAGCGC
>JAKFUN010000013.1 GCA_021732675.1 Phycisphaerales bacterium | reverse complement strand
CAAGAGAATGCCCAGCTCGATTCCCTTGGGGTGGGGCTGGATTTCCTTGGTTTCTGGCGGCAACTCGTTCACCGCGCGCGGGAACAGAATCACGCCGTCTTGCTCGGTGGTCACGGTCGGGCCGGCTGGGGCCGGCTGGGTCAGGCTGGGGTCGGGCAGCGAGCGCGGGTCGGGGGCGGTTTCGTCATCGTCAGAGTCGCCGCGAGCCCCTCCCTTGCGGTCGGGCTGCGGACCGGAGCCGCCCTTGGCATCCTTGAGCAGCGGCGCATCGTCATCTTCGGCCGCACTCTCGCGAGTGGGGGGGACGAACGTGATCTTGGCGTGCGGGTTGGCGATGGCGGTCAGATCCAGAAACTCATCGACGCTCCCGCGGCCCTTCTGATACCGACCCTCCAGCTCGATCGACACGCTCGTGCCGGTCGGGTAGTCGCTGGCCGAGAGAAAGCTCGGGGCCCGCGTCCCTTTTCCGAGCTCCTTGAGTCGCCGGGGTGGAAAGTCATCCACCTCGTCATCCACCGTGACCTCGGCGCGGTTGGTCTTGGTGTTCATCGCCAACTCGATGTGGTGGGCCGCCTGCTCAGCCTTGGGCTTGGTGTGGATCACCATCGGCTTTCCGGTAGTGATGAGCCCGTACATGCCGGCCGCGGAAATGCCAATTCCTTGCTGGCCCCGGCTCATTTTGAGCCGGTGAAACTTCGACCCGTACAAGAGTCGCCCGAAAATGTTCTCCACCTGCTTGCGCACGATGCCCGGGCCGTTGTCGACGATGGTGATCCGGTAGCGACTGCTCTTGGAGGCCGCGGGGCGCTCGGGCTGCAGGTCTTCGATCACCACGGTGATGTCGGGCAGCAGGCCGGCTTCTTCGCAGGCGTCGAGCGAGTTGTCGACGGCCTCTTTGACGGTGGTAAGCAGCGCCTTGCGCGGGTTGTCAAAGCCGAGCAGGTGGCGGTTTTTGGCGAAAAACTCGGAGACCGAGATGTCCCGCTGCTTGGTCGCCATGGTCTCGGCGGTGGCGCGGGGGGCGGTGGTGTTCTTGCTCATCGCAGTCTTTGTTGGCGCGTCCGAGGCCAGTGTCGACATGGGTTCGCCCTCCTTGGCGAAAAAAACTCTCGCGGGCCGCGGGCGTCCGCGCGAAGGTCAAGAGTAGCCGCGCAGGGCCGCAATCAGCCTCCACTTCGCCCCCCGGGGCTTGCATTGCCGCCCTGGGCGCTCCACAATGTGCCGTGCCCGAAGAAACGCCGATTGAGCTGGTGGTCACTCCCGTCCCGCGTCGCCCGCGACTTTCGGGCGAGGTGATGCTGCGAAAAGACCGCGACGCCGCGATCGATGCGCTGCTCGCGGATGTCTATATCCACGCGTCCAACTGTGTGCGGGCCTTTGGCGATTTTCAGTTCGCCGCCAGCCCCTCCCCGAGCATCGAGCCGGTGCTGATGCGACTCATGTACGACCCGCCCTATCGCGAGTTCCCTTGGACGCGCACCCGGCTGTGGATCACCGACGAAGAGCCCTTGGCGCCGGAGGCCTCGCCCCAGCCCGAGGGCCCACGCTGGCGCGCCCTGAGCGACGTCCTCCTCGAAGCCTCGGGAATGCCCCGCGAACAAGCCCACCCCATCCCCTGGTCAGCCGACGCAGCGTCGCTCTATACCAAAACCTTGCGCGAAACCCTGGGCTGGCGACCCCCGGGCCAGGATCGGCTCGACTTTGTGCTGCTGGGTCTCGAGCCCAGCGGCGATCTCGGCCCGGTCGGCCGGGTCAGCGACGACGAACACCTCCTGGGTCTCACCCCGGGTCCCGAGCCGAGCATCGCCATGGGGCGGCGGCTCATCAACTCCAGCCGCTTCGTCGCCGTGCTCGGCCTCGGGCCTGAGCGTCTGCCGGGCGTTCTCGCTCAGGAACAGGCGACCCAGCGGCCGACCCACTCCGGGAGTGGTCTCTTCGTCCCCGCCCCCGCCGCGGGCGAAGTGCGCTGGTACCTCGACCACGCCGCTTGCCCGGCAAGGGTCTGAAGTGGCAAAGTGGCAAAGTGGCAAAGTGGCGAAGTGGCAAAGTGGTGAAGTGTTCGCCTTCTCCCGACATAGACTCGCTCCAGCACCCTGCACCATCCCGCCACTCGACGACTTCGCCACTCCCCCCCATGCCCACTCTCTCCATCGAACCCAACGATCGCATCACCTACAAGGTGCGCTATCAAGATGAGCACCTTCTCGTCGTCGGCAAGCCCGCGGGGGTGGTCACAACCCCGGGGCTGGGCCACGAAAAAGACTCCCTGCTCAACGGGCTCTTCGCCAATCTCGGCTCCACCCTTCAGAACCTGGGCAAGCAGCGTGACTTTGGTCTGCTCCATCGCCTTGATCGCGATACCAGCGGGCTCGTCATTGTTGCTCTAGCTCCGCACGTCTACGACGCCCTGCGTGCGTCGTTTGAGACTCGCTCCATTGAGAAGTTCTACTGGGCGGTCTGCAAGGCTGCCCCAAAGACCCCCAAGGGGGTGATCCGCCGCCCGATCGCCGAGTTTGATGGCAAAGTTCCGGGGGACACCCGAACCAAGAAGCTCGCACGCATCAGTTCTGCGGGCAAGCCCGCGCTGACGGCCTATCGGGTGATTGCCGCCACCAACAACGGAGCCCTGTTGGAATGCCGCGCCGTCACCGGGCGACTTCACCAGGTCCGCGTACACCTTGAGTCGATCGGCTGCGCGATTTTGGGCGACGGGTTCTATGCGACGGGTGCCTTCCGGACCGCGGCCCCGCGATTGGCGCTCCACGCCCATCGCATCGCCTTTGAGCACCCCGTCACCGGCGAGCGGGTGGATGTTCGCGCTCCGTGGCCCCCGGACCTGCGCGGCGTGCTCAAGCGTCTGGGCATCGCCCGCCCCGATATCCCCCTAGAACCCAAGCACTCCAACCAGCCCGCGGACGATCCCATCAGCGACGAGGAACCCCCGGTCGGTGAGTGACCACCTCTCGCCCGTCGCTGCGATGGTTCCCCCGCCTTCTGCCAAGGCGTTCCCCGTCTCCAACAATCCCTCGCTCTTCAGCTTCGCGACTCTCGCCAAGAGCCGTTTCCCGGCGCCGGGGTTCAGACCCTCCGCCCCTTCCACCACTGGCTGAGCGTCCACGCCTTCGCGCAGGCGCAGCCCCGTCATGAGACGCTCCACCAAGGCCCGTCTTGGATCCGGCAACTCCACGTCCATCACCGGCGCGAACCCGGCGTCGTGGTGATCGAGGTAGTCATCCAGTCGCGGAATGTTCTTCCAGCGTGCGCCCCCGACATGCCCAGACGCCGCAGGCCCGGCCGCCAGCCAGGCCTCCTGCCGCCAGTACCCCAGGTTGTGCTGGCACTCCGCCCCCGGCTTGGAAAAATTGCTGACTTCGTAGCGATCCAGCCCCGCCTGGCGGAGTCGCGCCAGCGTTGCCTCGAACATGTCTGCCTCGATGTCCTCGTCCGCCTTGGGGAACTCGCCCCGGGCCAGCCGGGCGGCCATCGCGGTCCCGGGCTCATACGTCAAGGCATAGGCCGAGATGTGCTCGGTCTGCAGTGCCAACGCCAGACTGAGATCCGCCTGCCATTCATCCAGCGTTTGCCCGGGAATCGCAAAGATCAGGTCCACGCTCTGCCTGCGGATTCCCGCTTCGCGCGCCATCTCGATCGCTCGCCCTACGTTGGCAGGGTCGTGCCAGCGCTCCAATGTCTTGAGGTGGGCGGGATTGAAAGACTGGGCTCCGACGCTGACGCGATTGACGCCGCCCTGTGCGAACACATCCAGCAGCTCGCGGGTCACGGTCTCCGGATTGCACTCGACGGTGAATTCACCGACGCCGGCCCGGATCAATCCCAAGTCGAAGCGCTCGTCCAAGGCCCGGAGCAGGTCGCGCCAGAGGTGGGGGGCCAACAGGCTGGGGGTGCCGCCACCCACAAATATGCTCTTCAGGGGCCCGGCCAAAGGACCAAGCGCGGCCAGTTCGTCAGTCAGTCTTCGAACAAACGCCGGCTGTCGATCCCGGGTGTCAACCAAACTGTAAAAATCGCAGTAGTGGCACTTGTGAAAGCAGAAGGGAACGTGGATGTAGAGGCGCTGGGTACGCCCCTGGGACGCGACCTGGCTGAGCAGACTCCGGGCGCTTTGCCGCGCCGGCGTCCGGACCACCGGGAGTGATTTGGAGGTGGAATCAATCAACGTGGCGGAGGGTAGACCACCGATTGGCGGTTCCCCTGCGGGCGGAGTTTGCTAGAATATTGGCGGTCAAGGAGTTGCCGCACCGGGCTGATGTCACGGTGGCGGCCAGGCCGAGGCGGCTCGGCGCGCCAAGGACGGGTCCGGGCGGAACGAGCCGCGAACGCAACTGGGAGCGAGTATGAACGCGACATTGGTGCTGGTTCAACCCGACGGGCGGCAGGTCGATATTCCGGTGAAGAAGCCAGTCATGGTGATCGGGCGCCAGACCGACTGTCAGATCCGAATCGCCAGCTCCGACGTCTCCCGGCACCACTGCGAGATCGCCCAGGATCAAGGTCGCCTGAGCATCCGCGACCTGGGCTCGAGCAACGGCACCTTTGTCAACAAGCGCCGTGTCGCCCACGCCGAGCTCTCCCCGGGCGATCTCATCGCGATCGCCAACCTCGTACTCGTCGTCAAGGTCGACGGCCGTCCCGATGCGATCGATTCGCACGATGTTCTTGAAGATGGCCAGGTTCTCCCGGTCAAGACGCCTGCCAAGCCTTCCGCCGCGGGCCCAGACGAACGCACTCGGATGGGAACCCCGCCCCCCAAGAAGGGGCTGCTGGATATGGACAACGACGGGAGCAGTGTGGGCGACTTCGATTTCCTCGACGAAGACGAGGACATCAAGAAGCAGCCCAAGCTGTAACTCGCGACGCCCGGCGGCGTCGAGCTGGCCCGAGCGCTCAAGCGGCTTTGGTCGAGTCCTTTGGGGGGCTGGAGTTCGGCTGGGCGGTGGGAACACGGATGTTCGTTCCGCACGATTTGCAGCGAACCGTCTTCCCGCGGCAGGCAGTTGGCACCGCCAAGACCTTTCGGCAAGTCAGCTTGGGACACATGATGCGAACCGTCGTCTCTGCCATCGGTTGCGTCGCTCCGCGATGACCCCCGCGATTACGGGTGCCCCGCCATTGCCTGCTATCGACTTGTTCCGAACTCAACTGTTGCGCTACTCCCGCAGAGGCCCACCTATCCTCTGATTCGTCCGCTTGTTCGGTCTCATCCTTCTCGCCCCCCTGGTTTGTGCGGCTGTGCCGCCCGCTTCTTCGGATCGCCCCCCGATGCCAACCTCCTTGAACCCCGCGTCAACGCCCTCCCCCTCCTGTTCGGTGGTTGTCGGCCTTCAATGGGGGGACGAAGGCAAGGGCAAGTTAGTGGACCTGCTGGCCGCCGATCATCATGCTGTGGTCCGATACAACGGGGGCGCCAACGCCGGGCACTCGGTGGTGGTCAAGGGCGACCGGTACTCGCTGCACCTGATCCCCTCGGGCATCCTGTACCCGGGCAAAGCCGCGGTGATCGGCAACGGAGTCGTCGTCGACCCGTGGAAGCTGGCGGAAGAGCTGGACGGGCTGGCCAAGCGCGGGGTTGATACGTCGGGGCTACGGATCTCGAGCCGGGCGCATGCCGTGTTGCAGTACCACAAGCTGGAAGACGGCCTGCGCGAGAACCTGCTGAAGCGGGTCGGGGCCGAGCGTGCGCCGTCGGGGCCGGACCAAGCCCAGGGGGCGGTTCCTGTTTCAGAGATCGGGACCACCCGGCGGGGGATCGGCCCGGCGTACGCCGACAAAGTTCAGCGTGCCAGCGCCGTCCGAATGGCCGATCTTTCGCGCCCCGAACAGCTTCGCGAAAAGCTCGCCATCGCGCTGGCCCTGAAGGAGCCGATGCTCCGCGCGTTGGCACCCGAGGAGCCGGCACTGGAACTGCCAAAGGTGCTGGACCAGGCGTTGGCGATCGGGGCCCGCCTGAGCCCGATGGTCTGCGACACCACCCAGTACCTGCATGCCATGCTGCGTGACGGGAAGAGGATCTTGTTTGAGGGGGCCAACGGCTCGCTGCTGGACGTTGATCACGGGACGTATCCGTACGTCACCGGTTCGACCTGCATCGCATCGGGGGTGGGTCCGGGAACTGGTGTCCCCTCTACCCGGCTGGGGCGGGTGTTGGGGGTCATGAAGGCCTATTCCACTCGGGTTGGTTCGGGGCCGATGCCCACCGAGCTCAAAAACGAGCTGGGGGATCGGATCCGCGTCAAGGGGCGCGAGTTTGGCACCACGACCGGTCGGCCGCGACGGGTGGGGTGGCTGGATCTGGTGGCGGTTCGTTACTCGGCGATGATCAACGGGGCGACGGGGATCGCGCTGACGATGCTGGATGTTCTGGCGGGGCTGGACGAGTTGATGGTGTGTTCGGCCTACCGGGTCGGGGGCGAGTTGGTCAGAGATTTTCCGCCCGACGCGTACGATCTGGCCAAGGCCGAGCCGGTCTACGCCCGCATGCCGGGGTTTGCGGAAGAACTTGGGGCGTGTCGTCAACGGCGCGAACTTCCGGCCGGCGCGCAGCGATATGTGGAGATGATTGAGCGCGAAGTGGGGGTGCCGGTGGAAGTGGTGAGCGTGGGCCCAGATCGCGCGCAGACGATGGTGTCGTAGAGTTCCGGGCGCGGGTGGCATCGCGCTTGAGGGTGGTGTCCAAGGCCTGATCAAGCCCCGCTGTTCTGGAGAGCAGCGTCGTCAACAGACTGTCAAGCGAGACCTCCTTGAGTCCAGAGCCGGCAACCACCCTGGTGAGCAACGAAGTGCTGAACGGGCACTCGGCTCCTGCTGCGTTGGCCGAGGCGCGAATGCGGGCGCGCAACCCCGAGGCCGATCCGGTCCGCTATCTGCCCGACGTCAGCCCCGAGCGGATTCCGCGGCACATCGCCATCATCATGGACGGGAACGGGCGATGGGCCACGCAGCGCGGGATGCCCCGGCAGATGGGGCATGTGCATGGTGCCCTGCGGGTTCGAGATGTCGTGGAGCACGCCGCCCGCCTTGGCGTTGAGGTCGTCACGCTCTATTCCTTCTCACTGGAAAACTGGCGCCGCCCCACGGAGGAAGTGGAAGCGCTGATGCACCTTTGCCTGATGTATTTGGACAGCGAGGAGCCCGAGCTCGTCCGCCGCGGCATCCGCTTTCGGGTGATCGGCCGCCGCGATGGGCTCCCCGCCGAGGTCGTCGCGGGGATCGCCCGGGTGGAGGGCTCGACCGCGTCGGGGACGCGGGGGACCTTGTGCATCGCGATCAACTATGGCTCGCGGGCGGAGATCACCGACGCGGTCCGGGCGTTGGCGGCCGACGTCCAGGCCGGGCGCTTGCGCCCTGAGGAGATCGACGAAGCCGCCATCGAAGCCAGGCTCTACACCGCCGGATTGCCCGACCCGGACCTGCTCATCCGCACCGGGGGCGAGATGCGCGTGAGCAACTATCTCCTTTGGCAGATCAGCTACACCGAACTGTGCGTCACCCCGGTTTTGTGGCCCGACTACCTGCCCAGCCACCTCGAAGAGGCGGTCCGCCAGTTCGCATCGCGCTCGCGCCGCTTCGGGGCTGCCAAAGAAGGTCAAAGCCATGCGTGATCGGCTGCTGCTTGGGCCGATCTTGATCGCGTTGCTCGTCGGAGCCCTGTGGCTCGACGAGTTTTTGACTCGGCTGCCCATGCCCTTGGGGCACCTGCTGGGGCTTGAGCACATCCCCCCCGGGGTGGTGCAGTTTGTGGTGATGGCGCTGGTCTGCGTGCTGGCGGCCCGGGAGATCGCGGCGATTCTGATCGCCAACAACGTCGTCGCGTCCAAACGCATCATGACCTTTGCCGCCCTGCTGGGGCTGGTGGTGAGTGTCGCGGTGCCGGCCCGCGTGCCTGGCCCGCTGGCGGTGGCGTTTGTGGGCTCGGCTTGTGTGCTGGTGCTGGTGGTGGCGCAAGCGTTTTACTCGCGGCACAAGTCAGTCGAAGGGGTGGTGGCGGCCACCGGCGGGGCGCTGCTCTGCTTTGTCTATCTGGGGCTGACGTTTGGATTTTTGCTGGCGATCCGGCGCGACTATTCGGCTTGGATCCTGCTGTGGGTGCTGCTTATCACCAAGTCGTGCGACATCGGGGCCTATTTCACGGGAAAATCGATCGGGCGGCACAAGCTCATCCCCTGGCTGAGCCCGGGCAAGACGTGGGAGGGGCTGGCGGGGGGCTTGGTTCTGTCCGCGCTGG
>JAKFUN010000038.1 GCA_021732675.1 Phycisphaerales bacterium | reverse complement strand
GGACCGGCACCGACCTCATCCAGGACATTCACGTCAGCGGCCGCCTCGCCGTCGTGACCGCCGGCACCTTCGCCAGCGAAGCCCGCATCCAGATCACCTTCTCCGACGCTTCCACCATCGTCCTCCAGCCCTTCACCCAGGGCAGCTTCGCCGGGGCAACCTTCCTCGACATCGCCGACTACGTCTTCACCCTCCCCACCCCCAGGCCCGTCAGCAGCATCACCAACGTGCAGTTCTTCGACAGTTTCGACGACAGCACCCCCAATGCTGACGCCAACTGGTCCACCATCTGCCTCACCTGGAACCCCCTGCTGGTTCCCACCAACCCCGCCGTCAGCGGCTCGGCAACCCCCAGCAGCGTGGCGGCCGGCGGCTCGACCCAGCTCCGCGCCACCGCTTCTTCCGGGGCCAACCCCCTCAGCACCGGCCTGGGCGTCACCGTTGACGCCAGCCTCATCGGCGCCGGCACCCTCACCCTCCTCGATGACGGCGTCAACGACGACGGCATCGCCGGAAACAACGTCTTCGGGGGCTCCGTCACCGTCAGCAACAGCACCCTCCCCGGCACCGTCGCCCTGCCCGTCACCGTCACCGACGCGCAGGCCCGCTCCGCCAGCAACAACATCGCCCTGACGATCGTTCCCCCCGCCCCCGCCTGCCCGGAAGGCAGCCAGCCCTCCAGCTTCACCAACCTCCCCTCCTTCGACACCCTCGGGGCCGCCGGCAACGCCCGTCCCAGCCTCGGCTGGACCGGTTCTGACCTCATCCGCACCATCCACGTCAGCGGCCGCCTGAGCGTCGTGACCGCCGGCACCTTCGCCAGCGAAGCCCGCATCCGCATCACCTTCGCGGATGCCTCTTCCATCACCCTCCAGCCCTTCACACAGGCCAACTTCACCGGCTTCCTCGATGTCGCCGACTACGTTTTCAATCTTCCCACCCTCCAGTTGGTCAGCAACATCGCCAGCGTCGAGCTCTTCGAGAGCTTCGAAGATCTGGCCGGGGTGGCTGACTCCAACTGGAGCAACCTCTGCCTGAGCTATGACGCCCAGCTCACGCCCACCAACCCCGCTGTGACCGCCTCCGTGACCCCCACCAGCGGCTTCGCGGGCACCCCGGTCGCCTTCCGGGCCACCGTGACTCCCGGCCTCAACCCCGCCAGCACCGGCCTGGGCGTGACGCTTGACGGCAGCCTCATCGGCGCCGGCACCCTCACCCTCCTCGATGACGGCATCGCCGACGACGGCATCGCCGGAAACAACATCTTCGGCGCCAGCGCCTCCATCGGGGCTGCCATCCCCGCCGGCACCTACGTCCTGCCCCTCTCCGTCTCGGACGCCCAGGCGCGAACCGCCTCGGCCAACGTCTCGGTGAGCGTGCTGGCCCTGGGCCAGTGGGAAGAATCCATCCAGGGTGGCGCCGACGCGGGCGACCTCCCCGCCACCGCGCAGATCATCACCGGTGCCGACGGCCCCCTCGCGTCCATCGGTGGCGACCTTGCCGCCAACGACGTCGACATGTTCGAAATCAACATCTGCGACCCCAGCACCTTCAGCGCCAACCTCAACGACCCGCGCACCAACTTCGACACGCAACTCTGGCTCTTCAACTCCGCCGGCGTCGGCGTCGCCTTCAACGACGACAGCGACACCACCAGCCGCTCCATCATCGACAACTCCTTGGTCTCCGCCCCCGGGCAGTACTTCCTGGCCATCAACCGGTACAACCGCGACGCCCTCGACGCCGACGGCGCTCTGCTCTGGATCAACACCCCCTTCACCGGCGTCCGCGCCCCAGACGGCCCCGGCGCCGCCAACCCCGTCGCCTCCTGGACAGGGGCCACCTCCGCCGGCACCTACCTCATGACCCTCACCGGCGTCTGCATCCAGAACCCCGTCCTCTGCGACCCCGACGTCAACCAGGACGGCAACGCCGACCAGGGCGACGTTGACTACATCATCAACGTCATCGCTGGCGGGGACAACCCCACCGGCATCGACCCTGACTTCAACCTCGACGGCAACGCCGACCAGGGCGACATCGACGCCCTCGTCAACGTCATCGCCGGCGGCGCGTGCCCGTAATGCTCCGGGGCCCTGCCCCTGAGTGACCTCAGCAATCTCTGACCCCTCGGGAGTGTCCTTCCGGGGGGTTTTTGTTTTTGCAGACATTCCTCAAGAAACCCTTGGCGCCGCACTCCGCTTCGGTACAGTGAACACCATCTCGGACTGTGTTCGTGCCCCCCGGGCTCGTGCGCGGCCGGGGCATGGACCACTCCTTCAAGGAGCTTGTTCATGAATCTGATCTCGAAGTTGACGACGGCCGCGACCCTGGTGGCCCTGGCCGGCCAGGCCGCCTCCGGCCAGGTCTACTCGCGCACCCCCAACGCCCGAATCAACGACTTTCAAACCGCCTCCAGCGCCATCACCGTCGCCGGCGGGCCCACCTCCATCACCGACCTCAACATTGTCTTCCGGGCCGCCCACTCCTGGGACGGCGATCTCGAAGTCGTCGTACAAGGCCCCACCGGGTATCTCTGCCTTACCACCGACAACGGCGGCTTCGCCGACAACTACATCACCACCCGCTTCGACGACAGCGCCCGCGACTCAATCACCAGCGGCAACGCCCCCTTCGACGGCAACTTTCGTCCCGAAACAACACTGAACGAATGGAACGGCACCCCCACCACCTTCTCCGGCAGCTTCTTCCCCACCCTGTCAGGATTCAACGGCACCAACGCCAACGGGACCTGGACGATCTACGTCTCCGACGACGCCGGAGGCGACACCGGCACGTTTCAATACTGGTCGCTGGAGTTCAACGGGGCCCTCGACCCCGCCGGGCCACCTCCCACCAGCCAGCCCACCAACCCCGTGCTCGCCGCCACCATCACCCCCACGCGGATCTATGCCGGCGAGAGCTTCCGGGTGCTCGCCACCTTCACCCCGGGAACCAACCCCCCCAGCAGCGGCGTGCGGATCTTCGCCGCCCCTGACTTCGAGCTCTTCGACGACGGCACCTCAGACGACGGGATCGCCGGCAACAACATCTTCGGAGGGACGCGAACCCTGGCGGGCAACCCCGCCCCGGGCAGCTATGCCTTCGAGGTCATCGCAACCGACGCCCAGAACCGGGCGGCCAGCACCACCCTCCCCTACACCGTCTTCCAACGCGTCCAGTGGGAAGAGCTCGCCAACGGGCGCACCGACTCCGGCGACCTGCCCACCAGCGCCCAGCGGATTGTCGGCGCGATCGGCCCCGTGACCGCCATCGGGGGTGAGCTTGCCCTCAGCGACGTCGACATGTTCGAAATCAACATCTGCGACCCCGCCAGCTTCAGCGCCAACCTTAACGACCCTCGCACCACCGTCGACACTCAGATCTGGCTCTTCAACGCCGGCGGGTTCGGGGTCGAGTTCAACGACGACACCCCCACCAGCTCGCGCTCGTTCATCGACAGCTCCTTCGTGACCACGCCCGGCCGATACTACCTCGCCATCAGCGCCTACAACCGCGACCCCCTCGACTTCGAAGGAAGCACGCTGTGGCGCAACGACCCCTTCGTCGGCATCCGCGAACCCGACTCCGGCGGGGGGGGAAACCCGGTGGCTTCCTGGTCCCAGGCCGTTACTCCCCCCGGGACCTACGTCGCAAACCTCACCGGAGTCTGCATCCAAGTCGCGGCCCCGACCTGCGACCCGGACCTCAACCAGGACGGCAACGCCGACCAGGGCGACATCGACTATCTCGTCAACGTCATCGCCGGCGGGTTCAACCCCACCGGAATCGACCCGGATTTCAATCGCGACGGCAACAGCGATCAGGGTGACCTCGATGCGCTCGTGAACGTCATCGCCGGCGGGCTTTGTCCGTAAGTTCCTCTCACAAAATCAACTTCCCCATCCTCTGGCACAGGCGCCCCGCCTCTCTCCTTCCTGCCCTTCTTCTCTGTCGGTAAACGGTTCTTAGCGAGCCAGCCCCCCGCCCAGTCAATCGCAAACTCAGTGCAAACCCCGCGGGCCGACGCGGGGTTTTTTCATGCGCCCCGCACGCGGCGAATGTGCAGCAAGCGCCGAAAACCAGCACCAGTATTAGCCAACGCCGACACCGGTGCCGGCGAAAAAAAACCCGCCAACACGCCCCGCAGCACGCAGGCCAGCCGACGCGGACTCGCCCCGGCATGCACCACGGCCCGCGCGATGCCGCCCAAGGCGCCGAAGACCGCCGCCCGCCCCCGGGCGTGCCGTCGGCACAGCCAAAGCCAGTTGCGAGTGGCCAGATGCAGCCACCGCTCGCTCTTGGCCGCCGCCGCCGGGCTGTCGTGCCACGCCCGCCACCCCGGATCGCACCGAACATTCAACCCCAACCCATGCAACGTGAGCGCCAAATCAGTGTCATTGCGATACAAGAAGTAGCCCGACTCGTACCCCCCCGCCCGCTCCCACGCCTCGCGACGAATCAGGTTGGCGCAGCCCATGAACGGAAAGCGATCCAGCGGGGTTCGCACGAATGGCCACTCGCTGACTCTCGTGGCAGGGTGGACCGGGAGCAGCGCCACCGCCCCAAGCCCAGGATCCGCCTGCATCGCCCCGATCGCCCTGCCCAAAACCCCCGCATCCGGCCACGCGTCGTCATCCAGAATGAGAAGCACTTCCCCCCGGGCGGCCTTGGCCCCCACGTTGAACGCCTGGACCCCGGCGTTGTCGGGCAGTTCAATCACCCCCACCCCCGGAAACTCACGCCTCAGCATCGCAACCGAGTCGTCCCCCGACGCATTGTCCACGACGATGATCTCCGTGTGGATAGAGCTGCCTCCAAGCAGCCCGGGCACACCTTGCCGGGCGAGTTGGGTGAGGGTGGCGCGAAGGGCAGAGCCACGCCGATAGCTCACGATGATGACCGTGAGCACCACGACGTTAGCTCATGGCCGCGGCGACCTGCGCCTTCGCCGGCGCAGGGCGATAGGCCGGAGCCGGAGGAAGTGGCATGATGTGCGGCCCGCGCCGCCCGATCTGGGCACACAGCTTCAGCCCTCGCCAAAAGACCGAGATGGCGTCGCGCGTCGCCTTCCAGGCCTTGATGTCGCGAACGATCAGCCCCTCGCTCGTGACCTGGATGAGCGTCCGCCCGCGAAACCAGTTGGTGGGCCAGCCGGTGGGCACAATCGCCACATCAGCGCTCGGCCCGGTCATCAATCGCCACATCGCCCCGGCCATGTCGCGAAAGGGTGTCGTCTCTTGCGAGCGACGCCGCCAAATACTCCGCTCGGCGGGCCAGGCAAAATCAAGCTTGGCGAGCTCATTTCGGAAGTTGTTCAGCCCCGGAATGCGACTCTTGAGCAAGGGATGTACATACAGCGTGGCCGGTCGCCCCGCCGCCCGGGCCTTGGCCTGGGCTTCGGCCACGATCCCCGCCAACTGCGGGAAGGGCTTAAAGCCCACCGGACCCACCACATCCTTTGGCTCAATGCGAGGGAAGTGCTTGTCGCGCGCGTCTTGCAGCCCACGCAGGTGCAGCTCAGAGAGCTCCGGCAGCCCCATCATCGCCTGCCCGATCGCCCGGGGGACTTCCCGCCACGCGCGGCGGGCCCGCTTCCAGTCCCCCATCTTCATCACGTCCATATGCGAAAAACAGTTGCGAGCAATGTAGTACCTGGCCCACGTCACATACCGCCGATTCCCCGGCGGGTGAAACGCCTTGCTCCGCGGGGCGCCCACACACTTCAGCCCCGTCTTCGCCACCATCTGGATGCACCAGTCCACATCGTCGTAGTAAATAAAGTTGTCGGGGAAGAGCCCGGTCTGCTCGATCGCCTCGCGCCGCACCAGCCCGCTGCACGCCGCGATGTAGTTCGACTTCACAAGATACCGCCGGTCCAGATCCCCCCCACCCGCAGGCCACACCCCCCCGTGTACCGGGTTGATGTTCCCGCCGACTTCCCAGGTGTGCCCGGTGGTGACATCGCCCATCGCCGAGCCCACCGCCCCCACCTTGGGGTACTTGGCAAGAACCTTCACCAGCTCGATCAGGCACCGGCGCCCGGCGCGGGCGTCACTGTCCAGCCACCAGATGAAATCCGGACGCCCATGCACGCCCGTCAGCCCCGCCCCAGAAATCACGTGGGCCATGCCGGCGTTAAAGCCCCCCGACCCGCCCGAGTTCTTTTCCAGACGCAGAAACTCCACCTCGAGCTCCGCAGGAACCGCCAGCGTGCTCAGCGCCTGGCTCGAGGCGTTATCAACGACCAAACACCACAGCTCGATCCCTGGCAGCGCTTGCGCCGCCACGTCCTTCAGCAGGATTTCAAGGTCCGCCCGGCGGTTAAAGCACGGAATGATCGCCGCGACCTTCCACACCCGTCCGGATGGCTTGCTTTGGGTCGCGTGATGCCCGTTGCGGGCATGGCCGTTGGTCGCGAGAGTCAGTGTTTCCAACCCCACGATCGCGGGTTTGGAGCTGAACGTGTGGGCGGGCGGTTCAGGGGACTGCATTGGAGTTGAGAGTATAGCCCTAGGGGGGGGTTATATGGCCTGGCGCAGACAGTTGGCGACAGGGGCCCGCACGCGGGATGGACCCGCAAGAATGCGTAGCCGAAGGCAATAGGCCACCACTTCCGGGGAAGGGGGCCCATCAGCTCAGCAGGGAGTCTACCTCCCAGAGCCTAGCCGGTCCATCGCCAACATCGCGGCCCCGTACACCCCAGCCGTGTCTTCCAACAGGCTCTCAACCACCTCAACCTTCTTCGCAGCCAACGGGAACGCGACTTCTCGGACCTTCTTTTCCACTCGTTCCACAAACACGGGGCCCAGGGCCTCGGTCAGCCCACCCCCCAAGACGACGCGGGGGAGACTCAGCAGGGTGACGGCGCTGGCGATCGCCTGGCCAAGCAGGTCGGCGCTGGCGTCGATCACTTCAATGACCAGGGAGTCTTCGCGCTCTCCTTCGCGGTAGTAGCGGGCCAGGGTGCGCGACTTGATCTTGTCGTAGTCCTCGCCGATCTCCGCGGTGATCTTTGATTTGTGGTTGGCCTTGATGAGCTTCACCAGCCGATCCACCACGGCGGATCGCGAGCAGTTCTGCTCAAGAGATCGAATACCGTCGGGCATGTTGGGCAACAAGATGGTGTGCCCGATCTCGCCCGAACTGCCAAAGTGCCCGTAGTACAGGTCGCCATTCAAGATCAGCCCGCCGCCGATGCCGGTGCCAAGCCAAACACCAAGCAGGTTCTTGGCGTTCTTTCCCGCTCCCAGCTTGTTCTCGCCATAGACCGCGACGCGCACGTCGTTGTCCACGATCACCTTCTGCTTGAGGCGTTTGCCCAGCAGATCCGCAAGCGGAACGTTGTCCCACCGCAGGTTGACAGCCTCGAGAACGATTCCCTTGGCCAGGTCGATCGCGCCGGGGGCGCCGATCCCGATCCCGCCCAGAGAGGAAACCGGGATGCCCCCCGCTTCACACGCTTCTTCGATGCCGCTGACAATCCGGCCCAGCACGCCGTCTACCTTTTCCTCGGCCTTCGTCTTGCGTTTGGCTTCGCCAACGAGCTTGAGGTCCGGGGAAACGATACCGATCTGGATGTTCGTGCCGCCGAGATCGATCCCGGCAAAGGGTTTGGGGGGCATTCGGGTTTCCTGTGAGAGCTGCGGTGAGGAGAAGTGTACCGGGGTGCCGGGCAGAAAAGAGCCAGTTCCTTCCGCGCCGGCCCGCCGGCGCCAGAGAGAGCGTTGGATGCCCAAACGCAAGAGACGAGCCGAAAAACCGATGAACGCATTCGCGGGGCCGCTCCCCGCAGGGGGCAACGATGGATTCCAACCAACCAACCAATCCCACACCCTGGCCCGCAGCAGACCCCATGGGGGCACCCGGGGTCACCGAGTTTGAAAAGAACTACTCCCTCGTCATGCACCTGACGACCATCGCACTGCACATCGTGCCCGTCCCGCTGATCCCCGTCCTCATCATGTGGCTCATCAAAAAGGACGAATCCAAGTTCATCGCCGATCACGGCCGCGAAGCCCTCAACTTTCAAATCTCCCTGCTCCTCTACGGGCTCCTCGGGCTGATCACGCTCCCGCTGCTGGGACTGGGGGCCATCGTCTGGGCCGCCACCTGGGTGCTGGGGATCGTCGGCACGATCCTGGCAGCCGTCGCGGCCGGGAAGGGCCGCTACTTCCGCTACCCAGCCTGCCTGCGCATGGTCGGCTAACCCGCCCCTCACAAATGAACTTCCCAATCTTGTGACACAGGCCCCCGGCCTACGCCCTACCCCGCCGCGCGCACCAAATGCTCAGCGCCGCACCCC
>JAKFUN010000141.1 GCA_021732675.1 Phycisphaerales bacterium | reverse complement strand
CCTGCCCTCCTGCCTCTGGCCGGACGCCCGCATGATCGGACCCCGGAGCGTCGCGCTGCGCGTAGGATTCAGTCAGTGCCCCGGTAGCTCAGTTGGATAGAGCACGTCTTTCCTAAAGATGAGGTCGCAGGTTCGACTCCTGCCCGGGGTATTCAAGGCGGCGGGCCTATCGTCCCCCGTCGGCGCCCCGCAACACCGGATGTTGCCAGGAGGCATCAAACCCCACGGGCGATGGACCGCCAGCCCCCTTCAACTCGCTTGGCCACCTCGGCACGGCGTTTGACACTGGTCCAGCGTCATGCACTCAACAACCACAGACTCGACGCTCCTTGTTCGTGCCATTGTTTGCGCGCCCGCACTGGCGAGCCTCGCCTTGGTCCTTGGTGCCTGCCAGACCGCAGTGCCTCGCCATGATGCTGGCGTCTTCGCCGGTGCCGGCGGCGCCAGCGCGAATGTTGTTTTTTCAGGACCCATCGTCGTCGCCGCGGCTCTCCCCCCAGGGCCCGAGCTCACCCGCAACGACCATCGCATCGCTGTCCGCGAACCCGAGACCGCCTACGACCAGCAGGCATACGCCGCCCCGGCCAAGGCCAATCTCTTCCGGCCCTTCTACCTGCGAGTGCGAAACTACAGCAACGACGAGCAGATTTTCTTCCGCTCCGAATCGCGCCAGGGACTCGACTCGCGCACGACCTACTGGGGTTATTGAGCCCGCGCCCACCCAGGGATCAACGCGTGGAAGATGAGCAAGCGGCGCGCGTGATTCCCAGTGAGGCACCGGCGGCCTTGTGTCAACTCACGTCTCATGCCACCCGGCCTCAGTGCCCGTGCTTGCGGGCCTTGAGGATCGCCTCCACCAACTTGGCGGGCACCGGGGGAGCGTCTTCCGGGCTGGCGCCGACGGTTTGGGCCATGGCCGCGGTTTTCTTGTAGTTTTCCACAAACGTGACGCAGTTGGGGCAGATATTCATGTGGCGCTCGAAGGTGGCTTTTTCCCGGGCCGGCAGCACGCCTTCGAGGTAGTCCAAAATGAAGTCGACGCACGCCTGGCACGAGATCTCCGGCTTCCCCTGAGCATCGAAACCTGTCGGGGTTGTCATCATGACTCGATCCCTTTCATGCGCCGTTCCAACAGCTTCATGAGCGCCTGCCGTCCACGGTGCAGGCGTTGCCTCACGAGGCTGTCGCTGATCCCCAGCGACTCAGCCGCCGACTTGCTGTCCAGACCTTCGACGTCGCGCAGCACGATCACTTCGCGAAACTCGTCTGGAAGCTCATCCAGCGCCGCCATCACGGCTTCTCTCTCTACGATGCTCCCTCCACCCCCGTTTGTGACAACCTCGATCGACTGGGGTTTCTCCCGGTGAAACCCATCGTCGAACTGCGGCAATAACTGCTCGATGGACGTTTCCGGACGCGAGCGTTTTCGACGCCGCTTCATCAACGCGGCGTTCACCACGATCCGGTGAAGCCACGTTCCTAGCGTCGAACGCCCGTCAAACTGCTCGATGTTCTTGAAGGCCGAAATGAAGGCCTCCTGCACCGCGTCCTCGGCGTCTGCCTCCGAGCCAGTGACTCGCCGGGCCACCACCAGCATCCGCCCGGTGTGGGTACTCACCAGTTCGGCGAACGCCCCGTCATCGCCGGCTCTGAGACGCTCAATCAAGGGTGCTTCCGCGGCGATTCTCTCTGTAGAACTCGAAGTCTGCGTGTTGGTCATCATGCTGGGCCGCCCTCGTGTGGAAGTCATCGTACTCGGTGCTTTGCCCCTTGGCGTCGCCCAAACCACCACCGGCGGCTTACTCCCCTTCCGCCAGCGAGAACTCCGCCAACTTGAACCCCCGCCGGTGCTGCGTCACCTCGGTGCCGTCGGGCAAGTGCCCACGCATGTAGTCCATCGACCACGCCGAAGGCCCACCGGCCTTGAGGCTGGCGATGTTGGCCGCCCGGCGCTCGATAAACGCCGCGTAGTCCTGCTTCAAGACCGGGTTGGATTCCAGGCTCTCGAACCGGGGCCTGATCGCCTCCGGCACGTTGAGCGCCACGGGCAGCAGCATGCAGATGGCTTCGCCCTTGCGAAAGAAGACTTCCGACCCCCGGCGCGTGAGCCGCCAGTTCATCGTGAAGGTGTACGGGGCCCAATCCGTCTCGACCACCCCCTCCAGGGCCGTGATCCCGTCCTTGGGGGCGTTGCTGGGCCCGCGCACCCACAACCCGTACCCGGGGCTCGTACGAAACAGCCACGGCAACGTGAACGTCACGACCCCGTGCCCAAAGTGCCCGCTGATCTGCCCCTTGTTTTCCCCTTCGTCTTCCAGAAATCGCACCGTCACGCTGTTGGTCTCGTTCTTCCCATTCCAACTGGCCGCAAAGGCCAGCGGGCTCGTGACCACCCACCCTGCCTGGTTCGCCATCGTCAATGGCAAACACCGATACGCGAACTTATCGGTGCTCTGATCCATCCACTCCCGACGTGGCGACGCCGGCTCGATCCCCCAGCCCCGCGTTGAGCTCACCCCGTACGCCACCAACTCACAGGCGTGCATGCGTCACTCCCTTCGGACCCAAACACAATGCGATCGTGGTCCGGAATCTTGGCTTTCTTTCGCAACCCGCGGAACCTGTGGGCGATACACACGTCATACCAAAAGGCGAAACGTCGCCAACATCCTGCCCCGCCATGGACTTGTGTGCAGTCCCGCCGCCCAGCGTACGATGGGTTTCGGGTGGCCGAGGCCTTGGTCTGGGCGGGAACTTGGGTGACTCCGGTGGACCGTGGGTCAAACCAGGCCATGTGGAACACGCTCAGGCGTCGGGGCCGACCCCAAAAAGGGCCCGCCCTTTGGCGAGCGACCTGTGACCCGGCCCACGTGCGACCAAACCCCGGATTACCAAACCCCCGATCGCGGCACCTAATCAGGACGACCCCTCAGAAAAGGACTTGCCACATGCAGCACCAAACCCTCACACACAAGGCTGGAACGATCCGCGGCACGAGCTTGGCCCTGTTTGCCACCGTCGTGGTCGGGCTCTCCTCGGGCCTTGCCCTGGCACAGACTCCCCAGCCAACTCGCTCGGGCACCCCGGCCGTGGCCACGACGGGAATCCCCCAGCGCGACACCCTCCTGAAGTTTCAGCGTCCTGTCTCGATTGAGTTCACCGATCAACGCCTCGAAGACGTGATGAAGTTCCTGCAGGAAATCACTCAGGCCGACATCGACCTCATGTGGCTGGACGATCGCAACGCCAGCGGCCTCGACAAGGAAACCCAGATCACCCTCAAGTTCGAAAAAGGCTCGGCCCTCACGCTGCTCGAACGCATTCTCGAGAAGGCCTCGGCCGGCCAAGCCGGGCCCAGCACCGCCACCTGGCAGCTCTCCGACAGCGGGGCCATGCAGATCGGCACCAAGGACCGGCTCAACAAGTTCAAGCGCGTGCAGATTTACCCCATCAGCGACCTCATTCTCGAAACTCCCAACTACACCAACGCTCCCCAGTTCGACCTCCAGCAGGTGCTCCAGCAGGCCTCGCAGCGTGGCGGCGGGGGCGGACAAAGCCCCTTCCAGGACTCCTCCAGCAACACCATCGCTCGAAAGACCAATGATGAGAAGACCAACGAACTGGTCACCCTCATCACCTCCCTGGTCGAGCCCGACCAGTGGGTCGAGTCCGGTGGCGATGGTGGCTCCATCCGCCAGTTCCAAGGTTCGCTCATTGTCAACGCCCCCGACTACATGCATCGCGGGATCGACGGCTACCCCTGGTGGCCCCAGAACCAGACCCGCGTCGTGAACTCCAATGGCCGTCGCTATGTCAGCCTGGGTTTGGATACTGCCAACTCCAGCCTCGTCGGCTTCGACACCCAGAGCATCACCGCCGTCACCGGCAGCGGCCAGCTCGTCAACAGCAACCCCACCCCCGGGGGTGGCAACCAAGCCCCGAGCACCCCCGCCAAGCCGACCACCAAGGCCCCCAAGTAAGCGCTCTTCGCCGACGTCACCGACGCTCACGAACGAGTTCTCAACGCAGGTTCTCAAAAAACCACAACAGGCGCTGCATGTGCGGTGCCCGTTGTCTGTTTTCGCTCGCGCCGCCGGTGGGCTCCCGCCCATTCCGGCGCTCGGCCTTACGACTTCTGCAAAGCCCGGAAGAGGTGATCATTGAGCTCGCGCAGGGTGCGCCCTGCGTGCCCAGCCGCCAGCTCGGCGCTGAGCGGACGCCCCACGTCGTCGGTGATCTGCCGATCGATCCGCTTCTGGGCGGTGATGATCGTCGAGTGATTGCTGCGCCCCATGGAGCGGGCGATCTCCGGAAAACTCATCGTCGTCAGACGGCGGCTCAGGCTCGCCACCAGCGACCGGGCCAGCACCACCCGCTTGTGACGTCCCTTGCCCATGAAGTCGTTGAGGTCCACGGCCAGCTCGCGACAGACCTCGGCCACGATCGACTCGGCGCTCATGGGCCGCCGAACCCGCATCGTTGGCGTCGGCGCATCGGGCTGCTGGTCGATCCCCAGCGCTTTGCGCACCAGCGCCACGCTGATGGTGCCCGAACCCAGCCCATACTCGGGCAACAGGCGGTGTACCGCGTCGACCTGGTTGAGCAGGCCCTCCATCTCGCGGACGCTCCCGCCAAAGCCGCTGAGCGCGCCGGTCGAGCGGCTGCTGCGCTCCGCAAGCAAGGTGGCCGCGTCGTCGTCGAGAGGAAGCCCGCGTTTGTGCGCCAGGTGCCTTACCAGCCTCCCTCGCAGCTCCGCGTCGGGGGGCTCGATCTTGACCACTGCCCCGGCCATGAAACGCGAGACCAGCCGGTCCGACAGCTTGGTGATCTCCTTGGGATGCTCGTCGCTTGCGACGATGATCCGGGCCCCGTCCAGCCCCGCGGCGTCCAGCGTGTTCATCAGCTCGTTCTGCGTCGAGTCCTTGTTCGTGCGCGCAAAGAAGTGAACATCGTCCAGACACAGGAAATCCACCCGCCGATAGTTCTTGCGGAACTGCTCGGTCTTGCCGGTGCGGATCGCCATGATGAACTCGTTGGTGAAGGCCTCGGCGGTGGTGTAACGCACCAGCGACCCCGGGCGGCGTTCCTGGAAGCGGGCCGCCGCCGCCCGAAGCAGATGCGTCTTGCCCAGCCCGCACGAGCCGTGAATGAAGAGCAACGGCACCGGCCCATCGTCCTCGGCGATGCGCTGAGCCGCCGACGAGGCCAGGCGGTTGGCCCGCCCGATGATGAATGAATCAAAGCGATACTTGATCGGCCCGCTGGTGAACCCCGAAGTCGCGGGGAGCGTCACCGGCAGGGGCGTGGCCTTGGGCATGGGCGGAGCCTGATCCTCGAAGGCCCCGCGATCTACCAGGCATCGCACGCTGGCGGGCTGGCCCTTGAGCTCGGCCTGGGCCACGCTCGTCAGCGCCTCGACAAAGCGGCGCTCCACCAGGTTGGCGAGCACGGAGGAGGGAACGGTGACCTCAAGGGTCGAGCCGTTGAGTTTGAACGTCGCCTGCCCCTTGAAGAACCGATCAAAGGTTGATTGCCCGATCGCCTGCGCGACCCGGGCGCTTAGCGACACCGGCCCGCTGGCCTCGCGGGCCTGGCTGAGGGCGATGGAGCGAACCTGGGTCCGCTCGCCCGCCCCGCGACCGGCAGAATCGGTGCTGGAGGCAGCGAGGTTGGTGGCACGAACTCGAACGCCGTTTGAATTGCCGATTTCCACAGTCTAGATACCTCGGTAGGACGAACACCCAGCCGGACCCGGAGCGAGCGACATCCAGCGCCGCGCAGAGCGCTCGGCACCAAACATCCGCACGGAGCGACAGCCCGCGGGCGCGGTCCATCTCGCGCCGCCTCGTGCTGCTTCCCCGCCGCGGGTCTTCACATTTCCGTGAGTCCTTCATATCCGCCGGGCGCGAATGACTACCTCCGGAGCCTTGAGCGCCCCGAGTGACAGACATCGCGAATCTTCTTCGCGGGTTGAGATCAACCCAAGAATCAAATCCCGTCGGCGGCCGAGTCCGTGGCCACCCCCCCAAAAAGAGCTCCTGAATCGCTCCTTGTCCCCTAAACACATCCCTCGCAAAAACCTCGGAGAAACACGTCTTTATACAAATACGTTTCTTGAATATCGAACCCCGAGATTGGCCGTAACTCCCTCGGTCGCTTTCACATCTCAGTGGGCGACCAGTGGGGCACAAGGTACGAGCCCGCCCTGTCGGCAGCAAGCGATATCTGTCGATTGTGAAGCGGTCTGAACGGCTGAGTTGGTTCGAATAAGAACTTGCGCCGCGCCAGAAAAAGTTGTCCCCGATTCGTCCACCTGTCGGCTCGCCGGTGTGCAAAAGTGGGGCGAGCGAGCGCAAGTCTTGTGCGATGAAACGCTAAGGCTGTGGATGAAGAAAGTTGTGCCCGCAGGCCTTGACACCGGCGCGCCCCGCGCGTGCCACGTTCGTCGCGATGGTGCGAGCCCCCGACGATCACAAAAACTACGAGTTTGGGCTGAGATTGTCACGATTCGCCCGAGATAGCACCGGGATGATCGGTCCTAAATCGGCCGAACCAGCGCGACTCGCCTCGAGAGTCCCTCGAAGCCGAGCCGCTGGTAAAGCTTCACTGCCGGCACGTTGCGCTCATCCACAGCGCAGGTCACACCCCAAGTTGGGTGTGCGCGGCGGGCCTGCCCCATTCCCATCGCCAGCAGCCGCTTCCCCAACCCCATCGAACGCACTTCCGGGGCTAACCCGAGGTACACAAGCTCGGTCGCCCGCTGATCTGGGCACGCCGACATCAGAATGCACCCACGCGGCTGGCGATAGAACATCACCACCCACCACATCGAGGGGTCATAGCGACCAATCGAGCGATGGCTGTCGATCACGTCCGCCCGCCGCCTCATTCCGGAAAGCTCCGGGCAATCCAGCGTTTGGGCGTAGCTCGATTCCAGGGCTTCTCCCAGAATCTCATCCAGCTCACTCGGAGGCAGGTCGGAACAACGGACCACCTCGACCCCTTCGGGCCAAGGGGCGTGCTCGTCGGCGATGCCGGCCAGCTTCTGTGCTTCTTTGCCCTTGATCGGCGGGGAACGCATGTAGGTCAGGGTTCCGACGCAGATAAACCCGGCCTGGGCGCACGCCTCAATCGACCAGAGCTCTTCGGGTTCGGGCAGGGCCTGGACCAGCCCAACATCCGGGGCGTGAAAGCCCCGCAAGTGATTGACGCTGGCGTGGATGCACGCGACGCGTTCGGCACCTCGCGCCTGGGGCTCATCCTTATCGGCCAGCGGCTCGCTGATAAACAGCATGGCGGTCCGACCCGAGCCCTTGACGCTCAGGCATGCTTCGCGCACGACTGGGATCGGGCGGGCGCCCCGTGGCCCACTCGGCGTCGTGGCGCTGTCTTCCAACGTCACAAAGCACATCATGAGGTCGATGCCGTGACGTGGCGCCGACTCGACCAGGCGCTGAGCGGCTTCGTCAATGCTGGCGTTGGTCTGGCTCACCAGGCGCCGGGCCGCGGGCAGAAAAAGCTCCGGGGTGACCCGCACTACAGGATGGGGCGTCTGCGCCCCGCTTCCTGTCGGAGATGTATTGGTCTGGCTCACAGGCTCCAACAGGATACGCCCTGATCTCGGGCCGGCTGAGCGCGAGTTGACCGTTATACTCCGCCCATGCGCCGGGACTTGGAACGGATTCTTATCGATCGAAGCGTCATCGCGGCCCGTGTCCACGGGATGGGGGCCCAGATCGCCCGCGATCTCGAACAGGACATCGGGGGTGATGGCACCCTTGACTCTCACGGCAAACTGGTCCTCATCCCGATCCTCACTGGGTCGATGATCTTCGTCGCCGACCTGGTGCGCCAGCTCCCCCTGAAGCTCAGCCTTGAGCTGGTGGGGGTCTCGAGCTATCCGGGCAAGAGTGTGGAAAGCAAGGGCGTCTCCATCCAAGGCGAACTACCCCAGAGCTTGCGCGGGGCGCACGTGCTGGTGGTGGATGACATCCTCGATAGCGGGCACACGCTGGATGTCGTGACCAAACTCATTATGAAGCAGGAGCCCGCCAGCTTGCGGACGTGCGTGTTGCTGCGTAAGCCCGGCAAGGCCAAGGTCGCGTTCACCCCGGACTACGTGGGGTTTGATATCCCCGACGAGTTTGTGGTGGGCTACGGGCTGGACTACGACGGCTATTACCGCAACTACCCGGAGATCGCGACGCTGCGCCCGGAGGCCCGCTGAATGCCTCTGCCTGCTGCGGGCGCGGGGCCGCCGCGCGGGACTGAGCGTGTGCTGCTGGATGTTCGTCCGGGCATTCCCTTCGTGCTGACCTGGGCGGGGTGGGGGGTCGCCTTCAGCCTTGCCT
>JAKFUN010000225.1 GCA_021732675.1 Phycisphaerales bacterium | reverse complement strand
GCACACCCCGCGCGGGTTGGCCAACGCCGCCTGCAGTCCCGGGCTTTGGATCGCCGTTCCCGCGTTCGACCCGCCCCCCGCATCACACCCCGCGTTGGTGTGGATCCCAACCGCAGTGCGCGAGTCGAGCAGATACACCGGCGAGCCCGAGTTGCCCCCGGTCGTGTCCGCGTCGTAACGCAGCGTGGTCGTGTCGGCAAAGACATAGTTCCCAAAGCCAGCTCGCTGGGTCTGATTCAAGCTTCGAGGCACCGGCGCGGCCACCGTGCCAAAGCCCGTAATCCGAACCCGCTGCCCATCCACCGGCGGGGCGCTCTCCGCGATGTCGTACGCCTCCGCCTGCGCCTGGTAGGGAGTCAGCCCGGTGTTGGAGTTGGGATACACCCCGAAGTAGGCCCAGTCATCCCCCACCGCCAACGAACTGGCCTGCACCGACGCCGGGTCCGCGGCATACTGATCCCGAGCCGGGGGATGAACCAGCGTCCCATCAGAGTTCGACGGGGGCACGTTGAACTGGATGACCGACGAAGCAGAGACCCCGCAGTGCCCGGCACTCAGAAGTGTGTGATTGGTGTCGGTGAAGATCCAGGCCGTGCACCCCGCGGGGAGTAACCGGGCATTGGCACGCTCGGCGGTCGCGATCCGATCGTCGGTGGAGCCGCAGATGGAGCGAGTGGCAATCCCCGATCGCGCCTGGCTCGTGACCCCGCGGATGACCAGTCTCGATGACCCAGCTACCTGCCCGCTGACCAACTCGACGATTACCGAGTCGCCATTGAAGTACGCCGAGGTTCCCCCCCACTGCGCCAAGCCCTCAGCATCGAGAACCTGCTCGTCACCATCGAGCACGCTGGTAATGCGCACCATCGCCCCCCTCTCGGCCCGGGTGCCGGCCAATGAGCACTCGCCAAGTTGGAGGCGCAGCCACGCCGCCCCGGGGCGGGTGACTTCAAAGGCGGCCAGGGTTAGCCCGGGCTCATCAGAAGCCCGATACCCAGAGTCGAGGGTGAGCGTGGTTTCCTGAGTGAGGATTTCCGGCAAGCGCGGGTCGGGCTGCGCACGCAGAACCGACGCCGCCATGAGGACGGTGATCGAGAAGATCCGGCACAGCATTTTTTTTGAACCCTCTTTTGAGCTTTCGCCCATCGGCCCTCTCCTTGGGCCCCACGTAGAACTACAGGAAGTCGGCGGAAGGTAACCCACTCGGGGGAAGATGCAAGGCACAATCGCGGATTTTTCCCTTCCCGGCCCGACTTTGGGGAGAAGGCCCCTTGGGGGTGATATGGGGACGGCCTAGCATTCTGAGTCATCGACATGGAGACTCAAACGTGATTCAGCAGCTCAAAATCGGCGTTATTCTCGCGGCCGCAACGATCAGCCTGGTGGGCGGGTGCGCCAGCCAGCCGCAAAGCTCTGTCGCTGGCAATGCGGGGGTCGTAAACTCCAAGTGCCCGATCGAGCCCGAAGACCCCATCAACCCCAAGGTCACCACCGACTGGAAGGGCCAAAAGGTCGCCTTCTGCTGCCCCGGGTGCATCGACGAGTGGGATCGCAAAACCGACGACCAGAAAGCCGCGGCTCTCGAAGCAGCCAAGTAACGCGCTTCACAGCTCGGAACACGCAACCCAGCACGCCGCTTCGACCGGCCCCCCCGGGCGGTGAGCTATCGCCTCGTCAACATTTTCGAGCAGAGGCAGGCGCTTCGCAAGCCAATCAAGCTTCACTCGCCACGCCTCCCCACGAGAACCTACGAAAAAACCCCGCCAAGAGCAGGGTTTTTCATGAACATGTAAAATCACAGTTGCAGTACCCCAGCGTCTCGAAGCCACCTAGGCCCCAAGCCCGAGGGAATGCAACTCAGGCCCGCGCCGCGGCTTCGGACTTCATCCAGGCTGGCTGCGGAGCCGCGGGGTCCGTCGGCTGCACGTGAACGGTGCGGCCACGATACAGGACCGAGCCCGCCGCCACGGAGAAGAGCGAGTCATCCTTCGCCCGGCGAACATTGAACCCCGGCAGGAAGGGCGTCCCGACCTGGCGAACAATGATCGAGCCCGACTTCGCGATTTCCCCACCAAACAGCTTCACCCCGCGAAACTGCGGGTTGCTGTCGCGACCGTTCTTGGTTGAGCCCTGTCCCTTTTTATGTGCCATGACGCAGTCGCTCCGCAAAGGCCCGGCCAACCGGGCAAGCATCGATATCCCCGAACGATATCCTCAAACAATCGGACACCCGGCCCATCCATTCGACGGTTTGGGACCCGGTCTCAACTCTACGAGCCCGATCCGCCGAAGTCCACTACGCCCTCGCCCGTCCGGACCGCGGCCTTCCGCCCACCCGCCGCGGCTGCCCGCCGATCCATGGCACGAGGGTTGCGAAATCCATGGTATCTCCAGACGCCGAGGTGTTTGGGCCCGGGATGGGGTTCGGAAAGGGCGATCATGTCGGCGAAAAAGCGCAATCTTGACCAGATCAAGCTCCTCGAGGTGCCCATCGTGGTACTTTTGGCCGAGCGTTCCATGCGCGTCTCTGAGTTCCTTAGCATCGCCCCCGGGGCCATCATCGAGTTGCCCAAGACGTCCGAGGCGGAGCTTGAGCTTCTCGTCAACAACCGTGTCATCGGCAGCGGAACCGCCGTCAAGGTCGGCGAGAACTTCGGGCTCAAGCTCTCCTTCGTCGGCGACGCGACCGAGAGGCTGGACGCAGCCACTCAGGGCGAAGCGGGTTCGGTCGACGACGCCGAGGCCGAGGCCCTCGCCGCCGCCATGCTCTCCGGGCAGCTGTAGCCCCACGATCGCCTGACGATGCAGCCCCGAGCAGGCTTCTGTCTGAAACCGGCAGGCCGCCCGTGCTACCCTGACCCCGCATGCCCCGCGATATCCCTGTAGGCAACGGCGATTTGCTCATCACCTTTGATCGTCTTTATCGCGTCCGCGATCTGCACTACCCCCACGTCGGACGCTACAACCACACCGACGGGCATGTCCAACGCTTCGGGGTCTGGGTCGACGGGCGATTCGCCTGGATCGAAGAACCGGGGTGGGAGCGACGCTTGGAGTACCGGCGCGACACGCTCGTCACCCAGGTAACCCTTCGCCACGCCGCTCTGGGTCTTGAGATCGTCTGCAACGACGCCGTCGACTTTCACGAACCCGTCTACCTCCGCCGCGCGGTGGTCAAAGACCTCTTGGGCCGCGACCGCGACGTCCGCCTCTTCTCCCACTGGGATCTCTCGGTTCGCGGGACCCCCGTCGGCGACACCGCCAACTACGACCCCGCCACCAGCAGCGTCGTCGTCTACAAGGACGACATGTACTTCCTCTTCAACGCCTGCGACGAAAACAAGTGCGGGATCGACAACTGGGCCATCGGCACCAAACGCGTGCGGGGTGCAGAAGGCACCTGGCGCGACGCCGAAGATGGCCAACTCGGCCGCAACGCCATCAGCCAGGGAAGCGTCGACGCCACCATCGGATTCAACCTTCAAGTTCCCGCTGGCGGAACCTCCTACGTCACTTCCTGGCTCGCCTGCGGCAACAGCTACACCGAAGTGAAGGCCCTCAACCAGCGCATCCTCGAAAAAGGCCCCGATCGAATGATCGAGCGCACCGCCGCCTACTGGAGCCTTTGGGTCACCAAAGAACAAATCGACCTCCAGGGCCTCTCCGCCCCCGTTCGAGACCTCTTCACCCGCAGCCAACTCGTCCTCCGCACCCAGGTCGATAACGGCGGCGCCGTCATCGCCGCCAACGACAGCGACATCACCCAGTTCGGTGGCGATCACTACTCCTACTGCTGGCCCCGCGACGGCGCCCTCGTCGCCTACGCCCTCATCATCACCGGCCAAAGCGAACTCTCCCGAAACTTCTTTCGCTTCTGCGCCAAAGCCCTCCGCGGCGAAAGCTACTTCCTCCACAAATACACCCCCGCCGCCGAACTCGCCAGCAGTTGGCACCCCTGGATGATCGAAGGACAACGCGTCTTGCCCATCCAGCAAGATGAGACCAGCCTGGTCATCTGGGCCCTCCGCCGCCACTTCGAGGCCTTTCGCGACGTCGAGTTCGTCAAGCCCCTCTACCAGGCCCTCGTCGTCAAGCCCGCCGACTGGATCCTCAAGTACCGCGACCAGCGCGGGCTCCCCCAGCCGAGCTGGGATCTGTGGGAAGAACGCCGCGGGGTACACACCTTTACCGTCGCCACCACTATCGGGGCTCTGCACGCCGCCGCCGCCTTCGCCAGCGACTTCGGCGAGCAAGACCGGGCCGCCCTCTATCGCGAAGGCGCCGCCAAAATGACCCTCGCCATGCGCCGCTTCATGTGGAACGACGAAGAGAAGCGCTTCGCCCGCAACGTGGTGCCCATGCCCGACGGCACCTACCGCATGGACATGGCCGCGGACAGCGCCAACTACGCCCTCTTCGCCTTCGCGGGGCTTCCGATCACCGACCCCATGGTCGTGGGTGAGATGGAAGCCATGCGCGAGCGTGTCACAGTGCGCACCCCGGTGGGGGGCTACGCCAGGTATCACCACGACTACTACCACCAGGTCGAGCGCGACAACATCGCCTCCGTGCCCGGCAACCCCTGGGTCATCTGCACCCTTTGGCGCGCTCAATATGTCATCGCGAAAGCCACCACCGAGCAAGAGCTCACCGAGGCCATGGACATCCTCAACTGGTGCGTGGCCCGGGCCGAGAAAAGTGGCGTCCTCGCCGAGCAGCATCACCCCTACACCGGCGACCCCATCAGCGTGAGCCCCCTCACCTGGAGCCACGCGACCTACGTCATGGTCGTCATCGAATACCAACAAAAACTCGCGCTGCTCCGAGGCCAAGCCAAAGTCTGACCCCCGCCGTTCCGATTGAACCCAGCCCCCTTACTGCTCTTGCGGCGCCTCGCCGGGGTGCGTCAGCCGGCGGGTGATCTTGCGCAGGGCCAAGCAGGCCAGGACCGAGCCGCCCAGCTCGTTGGCGATCGCGATCTTGTCTTCAATCGTGCTCGATGGTGCCGGGCTGGAGGGCGGGAGCGTCGGCCCAGCGACCCTGCGAGGCTCCAGGGCGAGCAGGCCAGTTGCCAGCATCAGCCGGTCGCCAAACCCTTTCCCATGGCGGAGCAGCAGGCTCTTGATCGACGCGTCACTGGCCGGCGCGGGCCCATCCGCAACACGAATCAGCGGGCGCGGGAGCAACACGCCGGGGCCGATCCGCTGAATCGTCTCCCAAATCAGCCCAAGGTGCCCCAACTCGCCCAGGCTCGGGTCCAGAATCTCCCCCAGCGGCCTTTCGGGCTGAGTTTGCAGCAACACCCGCTGCAGCATCGCCCCATCCCGAAACGGCGCCAACTCGGGTGTCAGGTCCAGCGTACCCGCCTGCGTCACGCCGTCACGCTCCACCCATGAGCCCGTGAACCCCAGCCCAGGCCGCAGCCCGCGGCGGCACAGCAACAACCACGATGGGTGGATCTCATCCCGATAATCGAAGACCGCCAGCGAGGTGCTCGTCAGGATCGCCCCGGGGTCCAGGGGCCTCCCCTCCCAATCGCAGGGGGTCCAGGGGTGCCCGCACCACCACAGCGTTTCGCCCTGTTGCGAAGCCCCAGGGGTGAGGCACACCACCCGAAACGCCCGCGAGGCCTGCGCCCGTAGCGACCGAACCGCAGGCAGATCCCCGACCGGCGTCGCTTGATCCGGGCACAGGACCACCACCAGCGAAGGTTCGGGCCACACCGAGGTCGTGGGGCACAGCGGCTCCAACGCGCGGGGCGACGAATAGACATCCGCCAGCGGGTGGTCGGCCACCGGGTAGGGTCGAGTGATCCGCGAGCGCAGTGGCGCATCATTGATCAGCCGGTTCATGGCGCTCGCCAGCCCTTGGGTGGTCCCGTCATACAGCAAGCAGTTGCGCTCGTGATGGAAAAAGTCGGTGAAGGCCGGCAGCGCGTTGGCGATGACCGGTATCCCCGCGTCATACGCCTCGTGCAAGGCGTAGCAAAACGACTCGACCCGATTGGGAAAGACCGCGAAGAGCGCCCGCTCCAGCCGTTGGGCGATCGCCTGGTGCCCCATCTGCCCCAGAAACTCAAAGCGGTGGCGCAGGCGCGCCGGGATGAGCGTGCGCAGAAACTCCGTGTAGCTCCCCAAAGGCCCGTCCGCGCTGTCGTAACCGATGAGGTCGACAGTGAAGTTGAGTTCCGGGCGGGCCTTCATGAGCCCCACCGCCGCATGCACGAGTTGGTCGACGCCCTTGAGGTGAAAGATCCGCCCGATGAAGGCGATCGAAAAGGGCTGCCCGGGTTCCGGACGCCGATTCACTTTCGGGAAGGGCTGCTTTGGGGGTGAGCTGACCACCACCCGCTCGTCAGGGATGTGGTACAGCGGGCGGTAGTACGCGTCAAAATAGCTGCGGGTCGGAACGAAGATGGTTTCCGACAGCGCCAAGCTCCTGCGCTCCATCGAGTGCTGCATGAAGTGAGCCTCGTCGCGAAGTAGGCCCCCACCAAATCGCTCCAGCACCTCCACCGAACCATGCACCCGGCTGGCCAGCACCGGCCCGGCCTCGGGCGTCGCAAACAACCGCTGCACAAACGTGTAATACCCAGGCCCGCAATACTCGAAAAACTCCACCAGCGTGATAGGCTCGGTCGCCAGGAGCTTCGTCAAGGCATGCGCAAAACGCAGGCTCTTGATCTGGAAAATGCTCGCGCCGGGCAGCGGGGCAAAGTCCTCGCACAGGTCATCAACCCGCGCCGCCCGCACGAGCCCGGGCCGGGCAAAGCCCAGCCGATCGTGCTCCACAAACTGGACGAACGTCGCCACGTCCAGATCAAGCAGCAGCAGCGCCTGATGACCCTCAGCAGTGAGCTGGTCGACCGCGTGGTGGATCAGAACCCCGCACCCGCCGGCGGTGGTCGGGTGAATTTCATAGCTCGCAAAGCAAATCAGGCCCATGTGAGTTTTCCGAAGCGACGCCGCTAGTACGCCCGCGAGATTTCCAAAGTCGGCCCGCGGGTGATGAGGTCGGTCACGCTCTGCCGGGCCCGCTCGTTGTACGTCGGGGCGTACGCGGCGTACGCCGCGATGATCTCCGCCCGCTCCTCGATCGCCCGCCGCGCAAACCGCGCTACCACGTCCGCACGATCCGGAAAAGGCACCACCAGGCGCTCAAACAAGTACGGGCAATCCTCAAACAGATGGCTCACCGGGCCCAGCAAGCAAGGCACACCCTGCTGCAGGCTCTCAAGCGGGAGCATCGGGCAGCACTCGTTGAACGTCACATACAACGACAGGTGCGTGCGACGTATGGCATCCAGCAGCAGGCTGTGGGGCAACGGCCGGGCGTGGATCTCGGCCTGGGAAATCTGGCACGCCTCGATCACCTCACGGGCCCGCGCGTCCAGCCCCGCGGCATGCAGGCGGACATCCCCCAGCAACTGCAGGGCAGCCAGCATCACATGCGGGGTCTTGCTGCCAGTGCCGCTGATCCAGATGCCCGCGTGCAGCCCCGGCTCGGTCGGCTGGCTCGGGGGCAGAACCTCGCCCGGCACCATATTGAGAATGAGCGCCGAAGGCACGCCCAGGCTCCGGAAGTAGTCTTCCATGCCCGCCTTGACGGTGCAGATCCCGCGGATCAGCCCGGCACGGAAGGCGTCGATCCAGGTTCTGACGACCCGCCATTCGTAGTCCGACTGGAACGCGACATAGCCCCCGTGGTAGATCACGTCGACCAGCACTTCCGGGCGCAGACGCTTCAACTCTTCGACCAACGCCAGTTGGCACAGGTCACCCCCCGAGACGATGACCCGCGGGACGGCGCTCTCCGCCAGCACGCGGGCGTGCCGCGCGATGGTCTCGGCCGAGATCGTCGCAGGGTCGGCATCCGCGGTTTCGGGGACGCAGTAACGCGTCTCAAAGAGCGCCCGCGCGGAGGCAGAGATGCCCAGCCAGCGCGGGCAGTGAACGGCGACAGCCCGGGGCTTGACCTGGGTGCAGTGACGCAAAAACTCGATGTCGCGAGGGGTGTATGCAGTACTGGGCTGCGGGGCGGGGGGCTCGGCCCCGCGCTGCACCTCAACCGAACGCTGCACCATCGGGGTGCGGGCCGGGCGCACGATGACCTCCCCGCTTTGGGCCGAAAAAAGGTCAATCGTCTCGGCTCGCCCTTGATACTCGACCCGGATCAGCCCGCTCCACGGGTGGGACATGAACACGAGTTCGGGGTCCAGCCCAGCCGCGAACGTAACTGTGCCGTGGCTGGCAACCAGACATTGCCCATGCGACGCGTACCCGCTCGGGCGCCGTTCAAACCCCTCGATGGTCGCAAAGTCCCACGGCACGCCGGGCTCGCCCCCCGTGCCGCTGACCCGCAGCACCCACACCTC
>JAKFUN010000047.1 GCA_021732675.1 Phycisphaerales bacterium | reverse complement strand
GGTGGGGGCGGCGGGGGAGGAGATGACGACAACGAACGACCCAAGCCGACCAAGAAGTGGACCGGCAACACGCTTCGCGAGAAGGAAGTGGATACCCCGCATGCGGAGAGCAAGGCCACGATGCGCCGCATTCAGAGCAAACTTGAAGAGGAGGAGGAGGAGAGGGGGCGGCCGCTCACCAAGTTTCACTACAATCTAGAAAAGAGGAGCCGCTACAACGAGTTCGTGGCGCGCCGCTGGCTCGAGCAGGAGGTGCAGGGGACGTCGCTGGGAGACGAAGACAAGGAGACCTTCAACTACCTCTTGTTCAGCGGCTTGAACCGGGAGCAGCTTCGCGCCGCGGGGACCGCGGAAGTGGAAAAATTAAATAAACTGGTCGGAAAGACGGCGCCGACCCCAGAAAAGGGCAAGGGCGATGACGTTACATGTGGCGACTTCATCGTCGTGAGCAAGGGCAAGCCCGGCGAGGTCGCCTTTGGAGATTCCAAAGGAACTCCCGAGCTCCTCAAGGCCATCAGCCAGGTCGTGGCTTCCTACGGGATGTATAAGGCTGCACTCAAGCATTTGGGGGATACCACGCCCGTCAAGCCCAAGTTCTTCGTCATCGTCCCCGCGGGTGCGCGCCCGCACACCGGCGAGCTGTACATTCACAACGGGCGCGTGTTCGTGCGCGATAAGGAACTCCGGATCGACGGCGGCGAGGTTCAGGTGGTGGCGCTGGAAGAACGCATCGTCGATCGTCCGAAGGGCGGGCGAAAATAGGCGCGACCGAATGCGAAAACACCCCGCCTCGGCGCGGGGTGTTCGCTTGCAGAGTGCCGGCTGCGCGTCGCCGGGTTGGCGGCTTACTTATCGCCCTTCTTGGGGGCGGCGGTGTCCTTCACCTTTTCCTTGAGCTTGTCGCTCTTCTCGGTGGCCTCGGCCTTGGTGCCCTTGGCCGCGCGGGTGTAGCTGATCTCCATCATTTTGGTTTCTTTGCCGTCGATGGTCCCGAAGAACTCGCTCTTGTGATGGTCCTTGTCGATGACGGTGGTGACTTCCTTAAAGGTGTCTTTGGTCTTGGTCATCGGGTTGGTGTACTCGCCTTGCAGCGTGAGCACCTTACCCTCTTTATCGGCGGCCCCGTTCATGTACATGATGGTGGAGGACATGCTGTCGGCCCAAGTGGCTTCGAAGCGCTGATCAACGTTGTTGAAGCCCATCATGCCGCCACCGTGGTAGAACTGCCCGTGCATGCGCCCTTCAAAGTCCATCTGGATGAATCGCCCGCCCATGGTGAGCTTGTATTCCATCTTGCCCTTTTCGGGCTTGCCCGCGCCGGCGGGCGAGAACTCGGTGGTCTCGCTTTCCCAGGTCCCCGCGAACTGCTCGAGCCACTTGTGCATCGGGCCCGGCTTGGCGCTGGCGGTCCAGGCTTCCATTTCGGCTTTGCCGTCGTCGGCGGCCTTCTTGGCGTGATCGACGGCCTTCTCGAGCGCCTTGGCGGGAGCCGCGGCTTTGTCCTGGCCCATGGCGTTGCCCGCCAAGCCCATCAGCATCGCGACGCCGCACAACATCAGACGATTCTTCAACGCCATACCAGCCTCCTCGGGTGATACCCAGCACGACGCACGTGCTCCCTGTTCTCCCCCGTGGCGACAGGCCGCGAGGGAGTCGATATCCTACCAAAACCCTGGCAGATGGTGGAAACCGAATTGGCGGGAAGGCGAATCCTTGAGCCCCTACGGGCGGTATACGCGGGAGGCAGAAGCGCGCAGCAGATCCCTCAGGCCGGGGGTCGTGCGTGGATAAAGAGCTACAACGAAGGGGGTTATGGAGTGAGTCGCAGCTTTCGTGACACGGAGAATTCGCGTCGGCGGGTCTATGTGTCGGCCCCTCCCTCGCTGGCGGCTGAACGGGCGACGGTGGCGTCGTCGGTCTATGCGGGCGGGCCGGCCGGCGGGCGGTTTGTGGTCTCTGAGCCGGATGCCGGCATCGAGCCCCGCAAGATGATCGACGAAGCGATCCGCTCCAGCGATTTCTTCGTGCTGCTGCTCAAGGATCACTGGCGCGAGCGTCGTCAGAGCGGCCCGCTGGACTGGGTTGATGTCGAGGCCGAGTTCGAGCTGGCGTGGGCCTGCCTCGAGGACGAGTTGTTGCCCATGAGGGGCGTGGCGGTTCTCTTTTTTTCCATCGAGCCCGAGCAACTCAAGGCCCCCGGCTTTCAGCTTCAGCAGGTGCAGCTCTTTCGCAGGCACGTCGAGCGCACCGGGCGGGCGTTTGTCGGCGAGTTTGACCAGCTCGCGTCGCTCTCGCTGCTGGTGACGCGTTGCCTGGGAGTGTGGGAAGGGGTGCCCGAAACCCAATCGCAAGGGCGGCATGCTTCGGGAGAGTCGGCCCAGGCGATCGATCGCCCCGACCTGATTCGCGAGGCGATGCGATTGGCCGACGCCGGACGCATCGCCGGTGCCGAGGCGTGCTTTGCGCTGGCAGTCTCGCGCGGCGACGACGTGTCGGCCCATGTCGCCTACGGCGGATTCCTCCGGCGACTAGGCCGTCTGACGCAGGCGATCGAGGTGCTGGAGAAGGCGGTGGAGTATGCCGACGGCAGCCGCTCGACTGAGGCTGCGGGACAGATGCTCCAGGCCCTGACCCAACTGGCGCAGATTCATCTTGTGCTGGGCGATACGGCGAAGGCCGAGGGGATCAATCGCCGGGCAACGCAGTTGGCAGGGGATCAACAGAATGCCCGGGGCCAAGCCGCGGCTTTCGGAAACGAAGGGGCGATGCACAAGTCGCGGGGCGACCTGGAAAAAGCGGCGAGCGCGTACCGAGAAGCGCTCAAGATCGAGGAGCGATTGGGCAACGAAGGGGGCGTGGCCAACCAGCTCTGCAACCTCGGGCTGCTCTCCCGCCGCAAGGGGGACTTGGAGCACGCGGAAACCATGCTGCGCAAAGCGCTGTCCATTGACGAGCGATTGGGGCGTTTGGAGGCGATGGCGAATGGGTACGGCAACATCGGGCTGGTGCTCAAGGCCCGGGGTGATCTCACGGGCGCGGAGTCATCGCTGCGCCGGGCGATGGCCCTGAACGAGGCGATCGGGCGGATCGAGGGGCTGGCGAATGACTATTACAACCTGGGCGACGTGGCGCGCGAGCGGGGCCAACTGGATGAATCCGAGCGATTGCACCTGACGTCGCTGGGGATCGAGCAGCGTTTGGCGCGGGTGGAGGGGATTGCGCGGAGCATGGAGGCCCTGGCGATCATTGATTTGGCACGGGGCAAGCCGGGCGAGGCGCGCCAGCGATTGACGACCTCGATGCAGATCTTTGCCCGGGGGGGGATGCGGGGGGATGAAGCGCGGGTGAGCCGCAGACTTCGAGAGCTGGGTGTGTGATGCTGCTTTCGTGAGCCTGGGCCCAGGGCGCGATACGCTCCGGGCATGGAGCATGAAGTGGAACGAGCGTGGGCTGGCGCGGCGCGAAGGGTCTGGACCAGCGGGGTGGCGGAGTGAGCCCGCCGCCTGCTGTCGCTCGGGCGATCGAGGCGCACCGCCGCGGCAACTTCGCCGAGGCCGAGGCGATGCTCCGGCGTCACCTGGCCAAGTCGCCCACGGATGCATCGGCGATGAGCCTGATCGCTGAGGTGCTGTCAACGCTTCGCAAGTTTGATCAGGCGTTGTTCTTTTCGCGCCGCGCGGTGGAGCTGAGGCCAAACAACGCGTCTGATCGCTCCAACCTGGGCACCATGCTGCACAAAATGGGGAAGTTCGACGAGGCCTTGGTGGAGTTTCAGGCCGGCCAGCGGCTGGACCCGCGGGTGGCGTCCAACTTTACGGGCGAGGGCGTGATCGCCGCCGAGCGCAAGGAGTTTGAAAACGCCGAGGGGTTGTTTCGCAAGGCGATGGAGCTAGATCCGCGTCTGGCCTTTCCGGCCTTCAACCTGGCGACGATCCAAATCGGGCGCGGGCGGGCCGAGCTGGCGGCCGAGACCGCTCGGCACGCGATCAACCGCGGGTGCGACCCCACGCTGCTGGTTCGCATTCTCACCCAGTTCGCCAACTACGCGACCGACGACCCGCAGCAGTTGGGGGAGCTTTTCAGAGTCGCGGGCGCAGTTGCCCAGCGAGGCCAGCGCCCCCCGGCCCCGTTTGTCAACTCGCGTGACCCGGAAAGAACCCTGCGCGTCGGGCTGCTCTCCACGGACTTGCGTTTTCACGCCGTCATGCACTTCATCGAGCACCTCATCGAGCGACTGCCCACGCTCAACATACGGCTCTACGCCTACCAGCTCGACCCGCGCACTGACGACGTGACCGAACGCGTCCGCCCTCACTTTGTTGCGTGGCGAAACTGTGTCTCGCAGATGGGCGAGGTCCTAGAGCGCACCATTCGCGATGACGGGATCGATGTGCTGATCGATCTGGTCGGCTGGCTGGAGCGCAACCGGATCGAAACGCTGGCGCGAAAGGCCGCGCCGGTTCAGGTGACATACTGCGGCTTTCCCAACACCACCGGGCTGACGACGGTGGACGCCCGGATCGTCGACTCGATCACCGATCCGCCCGGTAGCGCGATGTTCAACTCTGAGCATCTGGTGCGACTTGACCCGTGCTTCTTGTGCTATCGCCCGTCGGTACACGCCTCGCCCCCGCGACAGCGCCCAGCGGGGGCTCCGCTGACGTTTGGGAGTTTCAACGCGATCTGGAAGATGACCGAGGCAGCCGCCCGGGTGTGGGGCAGTGTCTTGCAGGCCATGCCCGAGTCGCAGATGGTGATCAAGACCAGCAGCGGCGAGCCCTGGGCCTTGCGCGAATGGCTCCCTCAGGCCATGGGCGTGGCCCCCGATCGAGTGCGTTTTCTGCCCTTCTCAGATACTCCCGCCGAGCACCTGGCGACGTATCACGAGGTAGACATCGCGCTCGATACTTTTCCGTATCACGGCACCACCACCACCTGCGAGGCGCTGCTGATGGGGGTGCCGGTGGTGAGCCTGCAGGGGAGGGTGCATGCCGCCCGGGTCGGCGGGTCGCTCCTGCGGGCCGTGGGCCTCCCCGAGTTGGTCGCGCAGAACCCTGAAGATGTCGTGCGGATCGCTGTGGGGCTGGCCGGAGACGAACCCACGCGACGGCGCTGGCGTGGGGAGCTGCCAGAAATGCTGCGAAGCTCGGTGTTGTGCGACGAAGCGGGGCACGCCGCCCGGTTCGCTGGGGAGATCCGTGACCTGTGGCGGGGGTGGTGCCAGCGCCCCTAGCGGGCTTCAAGAAAAGAACATCAGGCGTTGGCCAACTGCGAGAGTTTGGCGGCGCCGACAACCTGCTGGGCGTAATCGTTCATTGCGTCGCGAAGTTGCTCGAAGCTCTCGAGCACGTAGTAGATCGGCTGGAAGTGGTCGATCTCAAAGTCGGTGTCGCAGACCCGCTCCATTTCGAAGGGTCGCCACTGCGCCACGGGCCGGGGCGTGCAGGCTTCGACGTGCTCGCCCTTCTGCTCCCACGCGCCGTTGAGGGCGTACTGGCTTTCGGAGTGGCTGCTCACTAGCCCCGAGCCGTAGACCTTCACTTTGCCGTTTTCCTTGATCAGCCCGAACTCGACGGTGAACCAGAAGAGGCGCCCCAGTCGCTTGATGTGGTCCTGGTCCTCGCACAGCAGCGCCGCCTTGCCATAGGTTTGCAGGAAGTCGGCGAAGACTTTGAGGGTGTGCAGCGGGACATGCCCGAAGACATCGTGAAAGATGTCCGGCTCGGGCAGGTAGTCCATCACCTCGCGCGGGCGGATCAGCACGGTGGTGGGGAACTCGCGCTGGGCCAGGCAGGCGAAAAAGCTCTTGGCGGGGAGATATCCGGGCACGCCGTAGCTTGCCCAGTCGCTCTGGGCCTGCAGGAAGCGGTTGATGCCGTCGAGCTTGGTGCCCTTTTTGATGATCGTCCCGCCGGCGACCTCAATGTCGCGATCCAGCGTGAGGTCGTTGAGCAGGGGCATGCGATCGCGGGTGAGGCGGAGGATCTTCATCCCCTCGATGAACTGGCTGCTGACCTGCTGCTCGAGCATGGTCCAGCGCCGGTCGAAGAGGTCGCGCCACACGTCGTGGTTCTCGCGGGTGTACAGGTGATACTGCTGGGTGATGTAGAAGTCGTCGGCGTGAATCTGGTCGGCGGGGAGAGTGGCCCCCGCATCAGCCGCAGCCTGGGCGAGGCGGGCTTCATCCCCGTCGATGATGTTGTTGTATCGAATGTCTTCGCGCATGTGTCGTGAACCTCCGCGTCGGTCCAATCGTACGTCGCTGGTCCGGCCAGCGCCGTAAGCCCGCAAGACCCGCGGGAGGCGATCGCTTGACCGGCAGTCCTCGTACAGGTACCATTGGTTGTTGAAACAAGTATTCGCTGGGGGAGCGGGGCGGGCGTCAGCCGCCAGAGAGCCTCGGCGAAGCAGCACAAAGGGGATTCACCGATGCAGCGTTTCTCGATCTTGTCGTCTCGTTCGGCGCGGGCGTTTGTGAGCGTGGCCGGGTTGGCGATTGTCGGCGGGCTGGGGCTTGGGGCCGCGGTCTTTGCGACGGCGGATCGCCCCGCTCCGGCGAAGGCGGCCGGTGCCGAAGGGGTCTTCGAGCTCGACCCCGTGCATTGCCATGTGCTCTTCGAGATCAAGCACCTGGGGACCAGCAAGTCCTACGGCATGTTCCATCAGCCCACCGGCACCATCACCCTGGCCACGGACCCCGCTGGCTCGAGCCTGAACGTCACCGTCCCGGTGGAAAAGATCGATACCGGCAACGACAAGCGCGATCAGCATCTGCGCTCGGCCGACTTCTTTGCCGCCAAGGAGTTCCCCAACGCGACCTTCGTCTCCAAGAGCTTCAAGTCCGCCGGCGAGAACGTGTTTGAAGTCTCCGGCGACTTCACCTTGCGGGGCGTCACCAAGCCCATCACCGCCAAGCTCGAAGTGCTGGGCACCGGCAAGGGCATGAAGGGCGAAGCCATCATTGGCACCGAGACCAAGCTCACCATCAAGCGTTCCGAGTTTGGCATGACGACCTACGTCAAGGAAGGCGCTCTGGGCGATGACGTGACCCTCACCATCGCCCTCGAAGGCCACAAGAAGTAAGCCCTCCTCCGCGGCCGGGCGGCCCTTCACGGGGGCGCCCGGCCGTGTTCTTTTCTAGGGTTACCCGCGCTCGTATCGCTTTGTCGGTCAGCGCTCAAAGCCTTGCCTTTGCGGAGCTACCTTCATGCTAGAGATGCTTCTTCCCGTGGCGCTTGGGATTGGTCTTCCATTGGTTCTGTCGCTGGCGGGGCTTTGGTTCAGTTGGCGGCGTTCCCCCTCCCGGCCCCAGGCTGTGGATACCTTTGACCCCTTTCGGGCCGGGCTGTTGAGTGCCGTGCTGCTGGGCGTGGTGCTGACGCTGGGCGTGGTCAGTGGTGCTGCCCGCCCGCACTTTCCCCCCACCTCCTCGCTGGACTGGCCGGTGCACTTTGCATGGCTCGGCGGCTTGGTGGGAGTAGTGGGGGCGCTCCTCGCCACTTCAAGGCCCCAGGACCCGCGTCGGCGAGCCGGGCTCGCCGTGTTTCTTCTCCTCCATGTGTTTCTGGCCGGGCTGGTGCTTGGCACCATGCGCCACGCCTTGAGCGGCGCGCACGCCGGGGTCGCGTGGGCGACGGCGTTGGGGGTGAGCCTGGTCGGCGCGGGGATCTCCCTGGCCTGGCGAGCCGCCGCCACGCACCCGGGGCCCATCGTCCCGCTTCTGGTCGTGCTCGTCGGCACCACCTCGGCGCTCTGCACCGTGCTCACGGGGAACATCGGCTCTCCGATGCTCTACGGCACCATGTGTGCGTGCGTGGGCCCGGCCTTCTTGGTAGGGCTGCGCCGCCCAGGCCTGGTGCTGGCGGGTGCGCTCACAGGCCCCGCGTGGCTTCTGAGCGGCCTTTGTGTGGTCACCACCGTGTATGGCGAAACGCCATGGTGGTGCGCCGGCCTCAACGCCCTGGCGGCCATCATGGTCTACCTCAGCGGGGTTGGGGCGCTTGGCCGCGGCCAGACCTGGCGAGTCTGGCTCGTGCGGGGCGTCCTGGTTGGGGTGCCGGGGGTTGCCAGCGTCGTAGTCGCCCTGCTCAATCAGCCCGAGCCTTATGTCTCATGATGCGGCCATCAGCCGGCGCGGCGCCGGCGCAGGGCCACCAGCCCGCACACTCCCGCCATCGCGACCATCCCCGGGCCAGGAACGGTGTACTGCACGACCAGCGCGGGGCGCTGCGCCGCGTCCGGCCAATCTTCTCCGCTGAACCGCTTCACGGAGCGGGCCGACGCTTCGTTGTTCTTGAGTAGCCACCCAAAGTTGTTGCGCGGGGTGTCCAGCCACCCCTGTACATCGGACACCAGGGTGGTGGTGCTCGCCCAGGTGTACGTTCCCACGCGCCC
>JAKFUN010000178.1 GCA_021732675.1 Phycisphaerales bacterium | reverse complement strand
TGGAGGCGACGTAGCCGGATTGCCAGGAGTTGACGCAGCCGCCCAGCCAGGGCAGACCGACAAAGAATGCGAAAAGACCGCTGCGAAGAAGAGGTGTGAGCCGCATGCCCGAAGTGTACGTGATGGAACCAGCCAAAACCGTGCCACCATGACGCGCTTCGCATCGTGGTGTTCTGTGCCAAGTGGCCGCCATGCTCGACGGTTATTCACGACGATGCGAAGCGGATCATCGCGGCACGGTCTCACGCCCGGGATGAGCAACGCGAATCCCGAGATCGAGAAGAGAGAGACGGACTTCGGAAGAGACGAAGTTCCGAAGAGACGAAGTTCGGGCGGGTGAGGGACTACGTTGGTTGCCTTGACCATCTCGGGATTCGCTGCGCTCATCCCGGGCGTGCAATCCCTGGCTCTGTCGTTCTTCATCCCTAATGCCTAATGCCTAGTGCCTAATGCCAAGTGCTTCTCTCCTCAGCTATCGCGCCGGTGGTGTTTTTTGCCTTTATCCCGGCTCTTGCTCTTCTGGCTGCGGCGTTTGGCCCCTGGGGTTTTGTCGAAGCTGCCGAAGCCGGCGCCGCCGCCGGCGGTCATGCCGCCTCCGATCAGCGGCTTCTTGTCCATCACCTTCTTCGCCTTGCCCGCAGCACGATTCTCGGCGTCGTCGAGCACCAGCTCCATTTGGCGTTTGGAGAGGTCGACGGCCGCGACCTTGACGGTGACCATGTCGCCAAAGTTGAAGCTGCGGCCTGAGCGGATGTCCACCAGCGCGCCGGTCTTGCCGTCGATGCGCCAGATGGGCGTGAGGTTTTCGCGCGTCACGTCGCCGGGCAGGTCTTCGCTTTTGATGAAGCCGTCGGCGAGGAACTTGTCGAGCTGGACGAAGATGCCGCGATTGTTGACGCCGGTCACGACGCCTTTGAAACTCTCGCCCACGTGGCGTTCGAGGAGTTGGAGGACGAGGAAGCTGCGGAGTTCCTTCTCGGCTTGCTCCGCGTTGACCTCGCGCTGGGTGGCGTGGCGGCCGATCTCGGTGAGGGTGGCTTCGTCCGGGCAGGCTTTGTCGTCGCGCAGGTCAGAGCCTAGAGCGGCCCGCTGCGAATCGTTTTTGGGGCGTTTGGTGGCGTTGTCGGTGCGTTGGAGGTAAGCCGCCATGGCGCGGTGGACGGTCAGGTCGGCGTAGCGGCGAATGGGGCTGGTGAAGTGGGCGTAGGCCTCGCTGGCGAGGGCGAAGTGGCCAATGAGGGCCGGGCTGTATTCGGCTTTGCTGAGCGTGCGAAGGACGGCGAGGTGGACGGCGCGGGCGGCGGGGGTGCCGGCGGTGGCTTTGAGGAGGCCTTGTAGCTCTTCGCGCGTGGGGTTTTTGGGGATTTTGAACCCGGCCACGCTGGCGACTTTGCGCATGCCGTCGACGTCGCCGGGGACGGGGTCGGGGTGGATGCGGCGGAGCAGAGGGACGCTCAAACCTTCGAAGAGGCGGGCGACGACTTCGTTGGCCTCGACCATGAACATCTCGATGAGTTTGTGGGTGAAGGCGTCGTCCTCGCGCTCGGCGTCGACGACATGCCCATTGTCGTCGTAGATCAGCACCACGTCGGGCAGGTCGAGGACGATCATGCCGGCGCGATCTCGCCGGGCCTGAATCGCCCGGGCGCAGCGATTCATTTCTTGGAGGGTTTCGAGGAGCTGGTCGCTGTACTTGGGGGGCGTTTTGGCGTGGCGGCGGGCTTCGTTGAGGTCGCCGTCGATGAGTGCCTGGGCTTCGAGGTAGGTGAGGCGCTTGGCGGAGCGAATGAGGGTGTTGGCCACGCCTTCGCCCCGCACGACGCCCCGGCTGTCGTAGGTCATGAAGCTGCTCTTGCAGAAGCGGGGCACGCCCTCTTGGAGGGAGCAGATGCCGTTGGAGAGAATCTCGGGCAACATCGGGATCACCCGGCGCGGCAAGTAACACGAGTTGGACCGGTCCTTGGCTTCTTCATCCAGCTTGGTGCCGGGGGGGATGAAGTGGGCGACGTCGGCGATGTGGACGCCCAGTTCCCAGCCGCCACCTTCGATGCTGTCGGTGCGGCGGATGGAAATCGCGTCGTCGTAGTCTTTCGCGTCGGGCGGGTCGATGGTGATGATGAAGTCTTCGGTCAGGTCCATGCGGTTGCGCAGGGCGGTGGACCCCTTCACCTTCCACTCGGCGATCTGGCTCTCAAAGGACGCGTTGGCTTCGCGGGCTTGCTCGACGCACTCCTCAGGAAACTCCCCGGGCAGGTCGTACGCGGCGATGACGGCCTGGGTCTCCACGTCGGGCTCGCCGGCCTCGCCCAAGACGCGGGTGATGACCCCTTCTGCGAGCATGCTGTCCTCGGGCCACAGGGTGAGCTCGACGACGACTTTGTCCCCTTCGCGGGCATTCTTGCTTTCCGCGTCACGGATGACGATGGGGTGGGTGAGCTGGCGGCCGTCGGGCGTCACAATCCACTGCCCGCCTCGCTTCGACAGCACTCCGGAATAGCTCGATTTCTTGCGGGTCACGACCTCGACGATCACACCCGAGTACCCGTCGCCCGTGGGGCTGCGTCGATCACGCCCGATCTTGACGCGGACGGTGTCGCCGGTGAGGGCGTCGGCCACATCATCGGCGCTGATAAACACCGACCCCTCGCGCATCGCCTTCAAAGGCTGGACAAACCCGAACCCACGCTGGTTTTTGCGAAACGTGCCGACGACTTCGCCGTTGAGACCAGCCAGCGAGGGGAGGGAGACCCGCCCATCCCCGGCGATGTCGATCTTTCCCTCTTTGGCCATCGCCTTGACAGCGTCGGCAAAGACCTCGTGGTCCCCCGCGGGGATTCCAAGGTCGTCGGCCAGCTCGCTGATGCGGGCGGCCTGATAGCTCTCGTGCTTCATGTGGTCCAGCACGCGGCGTTGATAGCGATCCGTCACGTTTCGTTCCTTTCCGGCGGCACGTCGGCGAGTACGTCGGCTCTCCGAGCCGACATCCGTTCCCAAGGCGTCGGCACGGGTGCCGAGGTACCAGCCGATGCACCAGTGTAGGAGTTTGCGGACCTTGGCCCTCGCCTGCCTACTCTCACAGTTCGCAACCATCCAACATAGCTCCGGTGGACCGGCGCTCCGTTGGTGATCGTGCGGGGAGTGCCCTGCACCGAATCGGAGTGAGCATGATTCTGCGTTCCGCCGTCGCGTTGTTCCTGGTCGCCGCCTCCACCCTTTCTTGTGCTCCCGTAGCCATGGGCCAGACGACTGCCGCGTCGTACGAGAAGCTCAACGCCGAACGCGCCCCCGCCATTGTCACGGTCAAGTTTCTGCTGAAGGTACAGAACGAGGAGCAGGAAGAAGAGACCCCCGGGGTGATGATCGAGAAGGGCGGGCTCGTGCTCGCCTCCAATATTGCCTTTGGCGGGTTGGCCGCCCGCTTTGGGGGCGAGGCCGTGACTCCCACCGACATCAAGATTCTCATTGGCGACGACACCCAGGGCGTCGAAGCCAAGATCATCGCCCGCGACAGCGAGGTGGGCCTGGCCTGGGTGCAGATCGACAAGCCCGCCGAAGCCGGCTACCCGTTTGTGGATTTCGCTCAGAGTTCCAGCGCCAAGGCGGGCGACACGGTGATGGTCGTCACCCACCTGGGCAAGTTCTTTGATCGGGCTGCGATCGTCAACGAGGGCAAGATCGTCGCAACCCCCGCCAAGCCGCGCAAGCTGATGATCCCCTCGGTGGAGCTGGCCGGGGCCGACTTCGGCGTGCCGGTCTTTGATTCCAAGGCCGCCCCGGTCGGCGTCCTCACGGTCATCTTGCCCGACCAGGACGAGCTTCAGGCTACTCAGGGCGGAATGCAGCAGATCTTGAAGGGCATCTCGGGAGGCAAGATGATTTTGCCCGCCGAGGAGGTCGTGGCCGCCACCAAGCGGGCCAAGGAGACCGCGGCTTCGGGCAAGACCGAAGAAGCCCCGGCCGCTGAGACGCCCGCCCAAGCCGCTCCGGGTAGCGCCGGCCAGTAAGTCGGCCAACATTCATAACAAGACACGGCCATCCGCCCCGCGGGTGGTCGTGCTGTTTTTGGATGGCCCGGTTCGTGGGTTCGAGCCCGAAACGCCTGCGCGGGTCAAGCGAGCTCGGCGCTGCTGACCCACGCTGGCGTTTGTGGTGTGGCGCCTCGCCCCGGCAGCGGCGCGCGGGCCGATGATTCCGGCTCGTACAGCGCATGGACGACCAGCCCGAGCGCCTCGTAGACGCCTCGCCTTGCGAAGATCACCCCTTGGTTGATCCACGAGCTGATGACCACGTCGGTGCCGTCGGTCGCTTCCTGGGGCGACAACACCCGCCACCCCCATAGCGTGGTCCCGTGCTTGGCCGGGTCGTCGTCGATGAACCCAACGATGGAGCTTCCAAATCGCGCGTACACCTCGGCCAGTTCGAGCGTGTGCCGCCCGGTGCCGTGGATGAAAAGCCTCCGCCCGCTCAGGGCCTTGAGCAAGGCCTCCAGGCGAGCGGCGCCGTCGGCGGGCACCGATCCTGAACTTCCGGCCCCGCCCGCTCCGGCAAATCCGCAGGGGCGATTGGTGGGCCAACTGCGCGCGGGCTGGCCAGCGACATGGGTCAGCAGGTCGCACACACGCTCAAGATGGGCCAAAAGCGAAAACTCGGCCCTGGCACGCCGCCAGGCCTCGGGGGACATCGCCGCCAGCTCAAGTGCCGCTCGCTGCACGCCCCGGGCCATCGCCCCCCCGAGCGCTTCGCCTTCGCGTGGCTCATCGACCAGCACGCCGCTCACGCCATCCTCCACCAGTTCGCTCGCGCCCGAGGCCACGCGTGTGATGACCGGCACGCACCCAAGCGCCATCGCCTCCATCACCGCCACGCTCAATCCTTCATGGCGGCTGGGGAGCACCAGCACATCCGCCTGGGCCAGCACCTCACGCACCCCCGCCGCCCCGATGCCCCCGCACAGCCTGATCGATGGCACGTCGGCGCTGGCGCGGGCCAGTTCGCCTGCTGCCGGACCATCCCCAAGCACCACCAGCTCGTGGGCCAGGCCACCTCTGGTCAGCTCGCGGCTCAGCTCGGGCAAACACATCACCCGCTTCTGCGTCTCCTCCAACCTCCCGCTATACACCACCCGCAATGGCCTGCGTCCGCCACATTCGCCCCGAGCAATCTCGGCAGGCACCTCCACCCCATACGCGATCCGCCGCACGTCGCCTCGGCGCTCGGCCCCGAGCTGGGCTCGCAACGTCTCTTCGATCCGCCCGCTCACGGGCACAAACGCGGAGATCAGCCGCGCGTAGTGGCGTTGAACGTGATATTCATACGGAATGTCATTGTGAAGCCAGCCGACGACGCGCATCTGAGAAGGAATCACCTGCGACAACGCCGCCGCGATCGCGTAGCAGTCACCCACCAGGTTGGGGCTGAAGATCACCGGCTCACTCTGCCCCCGTGCCAGTGCCTCGATCGCCTCGCGATATCGGGGCACAAAGGCGCCGACATCTCCCGGGCGGTCTTCGATGCGGCACAGGTCGCGCAGGTCCCAGACCCGCACGCGCGGGTCGATCTCCCACGCCAGCTCCGCCTGCCCGCCCGGGGGCGCATGCACGACAATCCCGGCGCGGCCTCCCCTGGCCACCAGCCCGTTGCACACCCGCAACGCCCACGCCACCACTCCGCTGGCCGAAAGGCCACCCGGCAGCGCGATCAGAAATGGGGGCACACGGTTCACGGCACGCGCAGCATCGGCGTTCGCCCCGCCCGGGCTTGAGTGCCCTGGAGTGACGCTCCCGGGGCGGCAGGCGCCCGCGTTGCTCAGGCGCCGTTGCGGGCCGCGAGGATCCAGTCGCAAACCTCGCGCACCGCCCCATAGCCCCCCGGGCGGGTGGTCACGAGTTTGGCGGCCTTGAGGGCAGGCGGGTAGGCGTCCACCACTGCGATGGGTAACCCCACCATTTCCATGCACCCTACGTCGTTGAGGTCATTGCCCACATACGCGACGTCGGCGGGATCGATGCGGCGCGAGCGGAGCAACGACGCCAGGCGGCTGGGCTTGTCGTCGATTCCCTGAATGCACTCGATTTTGAGTTTGCCGCAGCGGGCCGCGACCACCGGGTTTTGCTCCTTCGAAAGCACGAGCATGGGCAAGCCCGCCTCGTGGAGCATCCCCACGCCCAGCCCGTCGCTGCGATTGCACATGACCCCCTCGTGCCCGGTCTGCATCACCAGCACTCGATTGTCGGTCATCACCCCGTCGAAGTCGAACACGACGAGCTTGAGCTTGGCGAGCAGGCCCTTGGCCCGGGCGGGGGTGAGGGAGCTCGTGGTGGGTTTGGTGCCGCTTCGGGGTTTCTTGCTCATGCCACCTGCTTCTGGTTCTCTGACTCGGGCCAACATTCAAAGTAGAGCCGGTGTTCACCCTCGCCGTCAAACTCAGTTCCGCGAAGCCAGGGCAACAGGCTCTTGTGCCGGGCGCTGCGATAGGTGGCGCTGATGCCCGCCCGGCGCAGGGAGGCCATCAGCGCGCCATGGTCATAGGCGCGCACCGGGGCATAACGATTGAGCCACAGCGCCAGCCCCTCGCCAGGGCCGATGCGGTCACCCGCCGCCCCCAACGTGAGGCGAAAAAAGCCCATGTCGCTCTCGGCGTAGGCCCGGGTGGCGGTCGCGACATCCGGGGTGGCGATCCGGATGATTCCTCCCTCGAAGACATGGGTCCCCCCATCCTCATCCCGCCACGAACCGGGCTGGATGACGCGTTTGAGCTCTTGCAGGAGGAGCACGAGCTCCTTCTCGGGCATGAGCGAGGGCCAGTCTTGGATGTAGGCCGCCTGGACTGCGCCGCTGGCAAAGTGCAGGTTGGTCAGTTCGCCCGGCTCAACTGGCAACCACCCCGGGGGCGCGAGCACACCCGGAGGAGCCAAGAAGAGCTTGATCGACGGCGCGGGCAATTCCTCCCTCCAGATCCACCCGAATCCTGTCGCTGTTTCTTGCCCAGGCCGCCTACGCGCTGGCCCGCAGCTTCCACGTCGTTTTGGCGGCTCCCAGCGTCAGGGCCCGCTGATGGACCCGCAACTCCTGAGGCAACACCGTCGAGAGCCCGAACTCGGCGCGGGTCGTGTTCGCCGCCGCCGTGCCGATCACCTCTCGCCAGTCGGCATCGCGCAAGAGCTCGTCGATGGCGGTGGCAAACGCCTCGGGCGAAGCTTCGATACGCAGCCCGTTCATCCCGTGGGTGACGATGCTCCCCAGCCCCTGACTGTTGGCCACCAGCACCGCCGCGCCGCTCGCCATCGCCTCGAGCACCGTCACCGGGTGCCCCTCGAGCTCTGACGCCTGCACAAACAAGGTACAAGAGGAAAAGAGCGTGATCAGATCGCTGTGGCTGACGCGGGGCACAAACTCCACCGGGGCGCCAAGCTCTTTGGCCATCGCCTCCAGGTTCGCCCGCTCGGGCCCGTCCCCCACGATCCGGAGCAATACCTTGCTGCGAGTCTCTTCCGGCAGCTGCGCCACTGCCTGGATCAGGATCCCCACCCGCTTGCGGGCCACCAACTTGCCGCTGAAGACCAAAAGCCCCGGCTCGCGCTCGCTGGGCGGCTTGGGCTCCGCCGACGTGACCACATAGTTCGGGACCACGGCACAGCGCGAAGCCTCGAGCCCGTAGCGCCACGCCAGGTCTTCGACCATCTCGCGCGTGGTGCCGACGACGACATCCGCCCCGCGGCACAGGTTTCCCTCTTGCACCGCCGCCGCGACTGCCTGCGGGCTCTCGGTCCCATGCTCAAAGGCCACAAACCGGGTCCAGAGGTGCGCCCCGCGCGCCACCAGGCCGACCGCCACCCCGCGCGCCCGCAGCGATTCGGTGATGGAGACCGCCACGTCGCTGCGGATCATCTGATGGGTCTTGACCACCACCGCCGCACTCTCCGCGCACGCTTGCGCCACGCGAAGAGAGATCGAGGCTGTGACATCATGGGTCCCGAGCCCGTGGGTGTTCGAGATCACCTGCAGCTTGGCGGCCATGGCGGGCGAAAGACACGCGCGCAGCGCCTCGGGGTCGGCCGCGTCGCCATAGGTCACTACCACCACCCGCTGATAGTGTTCCTGCAGCCCTTCGTACAGCGCCCACTCGCGGGCCAAGAGCCCGCTCTCCGCCCAGGCGCGCAGCGACACCCCACCCGGGAGTACCAGCACCAACGTGTCCGCGGCAAGTTCTGTCATGGCAAAGGCTCTCAACCCCGAACCCCTTGCTTATCGGCGCGTCCATGCCGCCACTCGCGGGAGGTTGACAAATACCCCCGCTCTTGGGCCTTCCCAAGCTCCGCGATAACTGAAAAATGCCACAACTGACCCGCGTTAACCCCGGATGTCCAACCCCTGGCCCAGTTGCTGGCCCAGGCTTACACCGGTAGCCGCGGCATTTCGCAGCGCCGGGTTGGTGTACAGAGGCAGTGCATCCCGAAGGGCGGGTTGGGCGGCGGTGGGGG
>JAKFUN010000183.1 GCA_021732675.1 Phycisphaerales bacterium | reverse complement strand
GGGGTGGCCAGGCGAGCATCGGCACCGTCAGCATCGGCCGCATCGAAGTAACCAACTCCGACGCGCTCTCGCGGATCGAGTTCACCGGTAACGTCAAGGTGGACGTCTATCGCATCACCGGGATCGGCAGCGCGGGCGGCGGCGGCGGTGGCGGCAGCGGGCTGGACGCGATCGTCAACAGCACCCCGGGCGGGGACATCGTGGCCATCGACGTGGACTCGGTGAACACGGTGGACATCAACGGCAACCTCGGCTCGACGCAGCTGCCCAGCTGGGGCCCCAACAACTACGGGGTGTACCTGGGCATCAACGGCACGCTGGACCAGACAGTGGGCGGGGCGCTGGGCTTTGCCAGCGCGGCGGGCCTGCTGGATAATGATGCGTCGGCGACGCGCCTGTATCGCCCGACCACGGACGACAACTTCAACGCGGGCAACGCGTACATCGACGACGTGGGGGGCGTTTCGGATCCGTATCTCAACGGGCTGGTGGTTCGCAACGGGAACCTGTTTGAGGTTCGGGCCGGGGGGTCGATCGGCGACGTGATGCTGCAGGGTGCCGGGGCGACGCTGGTGCAGCTGAACGCGAACGTGGACAACATTTCACCCTTGAACACCTTCCAGGGGGTGGTGGGGACGATCTACGCCTTTGACCTGGGCGACATTCAGGTCGGTGATGGGCTGCGGACCAGCACCTCGCCACTGCCGACGTCGGGGATCTTCGCGATCAACGACATCACGCAGATCCGCAGCATCCGGGCGCGGGGCGCGGTGCTGAGCGGGGTGATCAACGCGACCAACTCGCTGCTTGGTGACAAGGCGGGGTTCCAGGCGGACGGGATCGACAACATCACCGTGAACTTCGGCTCGATCACCGACGCGTTCGTGGGCTCGCGGAACATCGACAACTACTGGCAGAGCTTTAACTACGGGGACGACAACATTTCGACCGGGCGGGTCTCGCAGATCAACTTGAGCAACAGCGATCTGCGCAACTCTGAAGTGGCGGCCTTGACCATCGGGGACATCATCATCGTCGGGCGCTACGACGCTTCGACGGTGGTGGCCAACAACTCGATCGCGTCGGTCAGCGCGACGCTGGGCTTCCAGAACTCGACCCTTGAGGGGGACATTCTGGGGATTCGGCAGAACGAGATCCGGGTGGGGCAGAACATCGATCGGATCTCGACTCCGGCAGACATTGCGGATCTGACGATCACGGCGCTGGGGGACATTCGCAACTCGCTGAGCGCAGCGAACCTGCTGAGGTCCAACGTGAACGTGGCGGGCGAGGTGCGCGGGTTCACGATCAGCCGGGATATCCGGGCGAGCAGCGTGGTGGCGGGCTCGGTGCCGACGCTCACGATCGGCCGGAACTTGCAGTCTTCGAGCATTACCGCCTCGGGGAACATCAACACGCTGAGCGCCGGCAATCGGATCGCGGATTCGGAGATCGCCATCACGGGTCCCGACGGCGGGATCGGGACGATCACGGCCCTGACCGGCATTGGCGGCTCGATCAGCGCCACGGGTCCGATCGGATCGATCGTTGTGACGGCGGGGGACCTGACGGCCACGATTAGGACGACGGGCAGCCGCGGAAACATCACGGCGCTGACGGCGACGACTGGCAACGTGGCGATCACGGCGGACGTGTCGGGAAACATCGGGACGATCACGGCCGGGCGGAACATCGGCGATCGCGGGACGCGCGGGGTGATTCTGGTTCGCGGGGACCTTACCACGGCCCTGGCGACGAACGGGCAGTTGTATTCCGATCTTCGCGTTGGCGGGAGCATCGGCACCGTGACCCTGGGCGGGGCGGTGGCAAGGCCCGGCAACGACCAGGTGGGTCGCGGATCGATCATCGCCTTCCGCAGCATCGGGACGGTGACCTCGGCGGGGGATTTCGGCGGGAGCATTTTGAGCTACACCGGGGGGATCACCTCGGTGGCGATCACCAACGGCTCGTTCCTCCCCGAAGGGACGATTGGCGCGTTCGACGGGAGCATCGGGGCGATCACCATCACCAACGGCTCGCTGTTCGGCGACGTCTATGCAGACTTTGACATCACCGCGCTGCGGGTGGTGGCGGGGGCGGACGGGATCTTTGGCGACATCGGGGTGAACCCGGCCTTGTCGGCAGGGCTCAGCGCCGACGCCCGGCGGAACCAGCTGCCGGTGGGCGTGGGGGCCGACTCCAGCTTCCAAGGCCCGAGCATCATCGCGGGGCGCAACATCACCTCGATCGCGGTGAGCAACGGCTCAATCTTCGAGTCCTCGATCTTCGCGCGGCGGGCGATCCGGGCGGTCACGGTGACCGGAGACGTGCGGAATGACGAACTCACGAGCGGGACTGGCTCCTTCTTCGCGGCGGGCGACAGCATCGACGCCATCACCGTCACGGGGAATGTCAGCAACGCCGCCTTCCTCGCGGGGGTTGTCAGCCTGGGCAACGACAACCGGCCGGGCGGCACGGGTGTGAACGCCGACACCATCAAGAGTGGGACAATCACCCGCGTGGCGGCCACCGGCGCCACAACGAACTCGACCTTCTCGGCGGGCATCAACGCCGGGGCGGATGGGATCTACAACACCGGCGACGACACCACGGCGCAGGGCCTTTCGAGCATTACTGCCCTGACGTTGTCGGGCGCAGTGACCAACGTCTCGGCGTTTGGCGATCAGCTCTCGGCGAGCGTCAGCGGCGACGGGCGACTGAACCGGGGTGGGACGAACCTGCCCAACGCCAACAGCCAGATCGACTCAGGCCAGGGCACCCCGGGCACCTCGTTCTCAGGCTCGCGCACCTTCAACTTCGGTTCCGGCACGGTGACGATCACTGTTGCGGGACCTGGGCAGTCGTTCTTCAACCCGGGCACGGGGGTTTTGACGCTCCGCAACAGCACGAGCGCAAGCAACGTGACGGTGAGTTCGAGCACGGGGTCGCTGAACAACTTTGACATCGTGACGAACGACGACGGCTCGCTCGGGGCGGTGGTCTTCCAGAACACGGCGCTGACGGGCGACTCGGACATCATCGTGGACGGCTCGATCGGGGCGGTGACGATCGGGAACTACTCGGGCTCGGGCTCGATCACGGTGGGCGAAGCTGCGACGTCGTTCACGTTCGCGTCGTTCCAGGGCGGAACGCTGACAGCGCGGTCGGCGGCGACCGTCCGCATCAATGGCGACTTCACGACCTCCACGGGCAGCACGCGTCCGACGATCAACCTGCTGACGGGCGGGGTGGTCTCGGTTGGGGGGCGCTCGGGCGGGATCATCAGTGTCGACCGCGACCTGACGAGTGTCACGCTCACCGGGGCGGCGACGAACGTCGCGGTCCGGGCGGGGAGCACGCTGGGAACGTTCGTGGCGTCCGCGGGGATCAGCTCGACAGTGGTGGCTGCCGGCGATGCGATCACCAGTGTGACGGTGACGGGCGACGCGAGCCGCTCGTCGATTTCGTCGGGCGTGGACTTGGGCTCGGACGCCTTCTTTGGCGGCACCGGGCTGGCGGCGGATGTGGTGTCCACCGGAACGATCGGCACGGTGTCGATCAGCGGGAACATCCCCGCGACGAGCATCACGGCTGGCTTCAATCGCGGGGCGGACGGGTTCTTTGGCAGCTCCGATGATGACGTCGCCCCGGGGCGTTCGAGCATCGGTGCCGTAACCATCGGCGGCACGGTGGTGGGCTCCAACCGCAACAGCGAGTCGTATCGGATTGAGTCCACCGGCACGCTGACCTCGGTGCGGATCGGCGGATCGGTCGTCACAGCGGGGCAGAACACGGGCACGGCCAACTTCCAGGTCGTGGTTCCCAACCCCGTCCCCCAGCCCCTGCAGGTGACCGACCTGGTGGTCAGTGTGGCGGCCAACACGTACTCGGCGAACATCGTCTTCAACCAGGCTCTCAATGCCAGCACGCTCTCGCGCGGGTTGAGCATTCAAGAGATCCGGGGGGACGCGGGCCAGACGTTCATCACGCTGGTCGAGGGGACGGATTACACCGTCGGCTACGACAACGCGACGAACACGGCGACGGTGCGCTTTGTCCGCTCGATCACCCAGCAGAACATCCCGCAGGTCTCGGGGCGCCCGGGCCTTGGGGTGTATCGCTTCCGCCTGGCCAGCTCGATCATCCGCCCGCAGTTGACCAACCAGTTGATCGACGGCAACCGGGACGGGTTCACCGCCACGACCAACGACGACTTCATCGGGGACGCGCAGATCGGCGACGCGGGCGACAAGATCACCCCCGGGGCCACCACCGTCACCGGTGCCAACAACAGCCAGCTCCGGGTCGACTTCTACGGGCCGGTCAATCTGAACACCGTGCTGGACAACAAGAACGCTTCGGACGGGTTGGCCGAGACCAACACGACGACCACCATCCGGGGCTTCATCGGCGACCACCCCGACACCGACGTGAACGCGTTCCGTCTGGGTGGCGACACCGACGTCTATTCGGTGACGCTGCAGGCCGGCCAGGTGCTCCGCCTGGGTGCCCTCTCCGGCACGGCCTCCCGCGCGGGCGTCACGCTGCTGAGCTCTGACGGCTCGACGAACCAGATCATCGACAGCAACAACAGCGTCACCTCGTTGCCGGTTCCCACTGGCGATAACCGCCAGCTCTCCTTCCCGAACAACTACCTGATCCTGACCACGGGGACGTACTACATCGTGGTTGGAGACGCGACTTCGGTCACGTCTACTGCCACAGTCAACAACCCCGAGATCTTCCAGCCCGGCACCACGGGCGACTACTCCTTCACGCTGGAGATCTTCGACGACGCGGACACTGGCTTTACATCTGACACCAACGCGGGCAACGGCACCAACGTGGTGAACGCTCCGGCCGCCGCGCAGTTCGCGGGCACGGACGGGGTCTTTGGGACTCCGGACGATCCGAACAGCATCATCGTGGGCAACTTCAGCTTCACGCTGAATCGCGGGCTGGATGGTGTTGCGAACACCTCGGACGACGTGGTGTCGGGTTCGGACAACACGGGAATCACCTCGACCCGCGATGCCAGCGGGACGCTGACGAGCACCATCAACAGTGCGATCGGACCGAACGGGCATGTCGGCGTTCCGACGGACGTGTACCCGGACGCGGACATCTTCCACCTCAACAACCGGCAGACGATCACCCCGGGCACGCGGCTTCGGATTTCGGTGCGGCTGACGGACCTGGGGGCGATCCTCGGGAGCGCGGACGCCGCCACCAACACCGACAATCGCGGGACGGTTCAGTTCGGGCTCTTCGACACCTCGTCGTCGAGCGGGCTGAACGACGCCTCGCTGGTCTTCAGCCCGACCGACTTCCAGCCCTTTGGCGGGACGCCCAACACGGTGATCGCCTCCAACGGCTCGACGACGTATGGCTACGACGCAAACGGCGACTTCTTCATCGACTTCGTGGCCCCGAGCCGCCAGGGCCAGCCGGGGGTGGCGGGCACCTTCGCGGTGTACATCCAGGGCTCGAACAACACGGACTACCAGATTGTCGTGACCTCCGGCGGCACGGGCTCGTCGATCCGCGCGGTGCAGAACGTGCTGATCGAAACCCTGGGCGGGACGGTGAACTGGCTCGAAACTGGCGGGCGCACAACCAACGTCTCCGCCCTGGACGTCCGGTCGCTGGGCTTCACGGGCGACGCGGAAAATGGCCAGACGCTGCAGGACTTCATCGTCTCCAGCCTGGTCTCTTCGCTGAACACGACGTATCAGGACGCCTCGAACACCAACGGCGGGCTGGCGTTCCGCTTCTCGACCAACCCTGCGGACTTTGAAGGCCAGGCCTTCTCGACGGTGTACCTGACGTCGACCACGGATCCGGTGTCGCCTTTGTTTGATCCCTTCAACGGATTCAACTTTAGCTTCTTGAGCAACACCTTTGTGAACACACAGCCCTACGGCTACAGCCAGCACTCGGACGCGCTCAACGCGGACCTGAGCGACGAAGCGGTGGTGTTTGTTCCGTCGCTGGCGTTGCAGGGATACAACGGGGGCACGGCCGGGGCACGCGAACTGGTGCAGTCGCTGACCGGAGCGGTTGGGCGGCGAGTGGGCGAACTGGTCGGGCTGCGGGTGACGGACGACAACACGACCGCCGCGACTTCGTTTGACGTTCAGGCGGCGGACTCGATCGGCATCCGCCCTGGCGCGGGCCGCTCGTACACGCTTTCCAACACCAACCGGGCGCTGTCCAACAGCCTTGACTCCATCACGCGCACCGACTTCTTCCTCGGTCAGCAGAACGCCCGTTCGCTGCTGGATCAGGTGATTCAGGGCGTGTAACCGGCTCGACGGGGAAAAGTGCCCGCGGCTGGCCGAAGAACGCACGCCCTCAGGGGCTAAGTAGGCGAGCAACCCAACGCCCCGCTCTCTCAGGAGCGGGGCGTTTTCGTTGTGCCGGACGCTCACCCCACCGGAGGGCCCGGGGGCAGACGAGATTCAAGCCGGATAGGTTTTTTACGTGGGAGGCAAGAGGGCGAGGCCCTCGTCCCCGGGCGCGAACCAGGCTGCTTCCGAAGCCCGTGGGCTGAGCTCGACCACGCCATTCGGGGGCGGCACCCCGCGGGTGCAGAGGCGGACCACCAGCGCCTCTGGCCCGGACCCGCTGTATACATCCATGGTTTCGCCAAGCACTTCGACGACGGTCACCGGGATTCGCCAGGCCCCGGCCTGGGGGGCGAGCTCGAAGCTGGTGGGTCTTAGGCCAAGAACGACGCGGTGATGCCCGGCCAGGCGAGGCAGGTGGGCGGGGTGGATGACCATTTCGCAGGGCGCCCCGGTGGGCAGGGTGCCCACAAAACGCCGCGAGGCGCCTTCGCCGACCAGCGAGCCCTCGACAAAGTTCATGCGGGGGTGCCCGATGAACCCGGCCACGAAACGGTTGGCGGGAGCGCGATACACATTGAGAGGCGAATCGCACTGCTGCACCACGCCAGCGCGCAGCAGCATGACGCGTTCGCCGAGGGTCATGGCTTCTTCCTGGTCGTGGGTGACGTAGACGGTGGTGGTGCGCAAGCGCCGGTGGAGGGCCTTGATTTCGACGCGCATGGAGGCACGCAGGCTCGCGTCGAGGTTGGACAAGGGTTCGTCGAAGAGCAAGACCTTGGGTTCGCGCACCATGGCCCGCCCGAGCGCCACCCGCTGGCGTTGCCCGCCGGAGAGTTGGCCGGGCTTGCGGTCGAGGAGGGCTTCAACGTCGAGCAGGGCGGCGGTCTCTCGGACGCGGCGAGAAATCTCCTCGCGGGCGAGCCCGCGAAGCTCGAGGGGCAAAGACAAGTTCCGCCTGACCGAGAGGTGGGGGTAGAGGGCGAAGTTCTGGAAGACCATGGCGATGTCACGGTCGTGCGGGGCGAGATCATCTACGGCGCGAGCGTCGATGGCGATGGAACCCTGGCTTGGCGTGTCAAGCCCGGCGATGAGGCGGAGCATGGTGCTCTTGCCGCAGCCGGAGGGGCCGACGAGAACCATGAACTCGCCGTCACCGACGGTGACGGTGACGCCGCGCAGGGCCTGGTGCCCGTTGGGGTAGGTCTTGGAGAGATTGGCGAGGGTGAGGGTGGGCATGGCATGAAAGTTGCCGAGATGGCTGCGCGAGGGGCACGAAACCCTACGCGGGGCAGTCGATTCACGCGTGGCGCCAAGGTCTGGATTCCACCTGGCGGATACCGTTGGGCCATGCATTCTGGCGCGAACCGCGTGGCGTTTCCCGAGCAACTGGCGTCGGAAGTCGTCATCCTCCGACCCCTTGCCGTGGGCGACGCCCCCGCGCTCTTTGAGATCACGCCCCCCGACACGTTTCGCTATTTCACGTCGTGGCCAAAGGCGTGGACGCTGGAGGCGTTTTCGGCCTGGATGAACCAGCGGCTCTTCACGCCCGCGTACTTCGCGCTGGCGGTGATCGACGCCCGCACCGGGCACCTGATCGGTGCTTCGAGCTATCTGGAGTTCGACGCGGCTCATCGGTCCGTGGAGATCGGGGCGACGTGGTACGCGGCCTCGGCCCGCGGGACGCTGGTGAATCCGTCATGCAAACTGCTGATGTTGGAGTACGCATTCGGCCCGATGTTCGGCGGGTGCTGCGAGCGGGTGACGATCAAGTGCGACGGGCGGAATGAGCGGAGCCAGCGGGCGATCGCCAAGCTGGGGGCGGTGCGTGAGGGGGTGCTCCGGCGGCATCGGGTGCTCAGCGATGGCTTTGTGCGTGACACGGTCATGTTCAGCGTTGTTCGAGATGAGTGGCCCGCGGTGCGCGAACGGCTGGAACGGCGGATCGCGGGTGGTGGCGGGTGATTGGGTCTACCCCTCAAACCCGGGCGAGGCCTGAAAAGAAAACAGAAGATGCAGAAGGCCGGCCGGAGGGCTCGCCCACACAGGCAACGCGGCTTTGGTGGCTGGAGGTCAACGAGGCCCCGGCTGGCGCTTCGGGTTCGTAGCTTTGGCTACAACGTGACAAGATGCGACAGGGCGATGGCGCCTGCGACCGCGATGTTGAGCGAATCGACGCCTGGGGTCATGGGGATTCGCACGCGCGAGTGCGACATGGCGATGGCCTGGTCGGTGAGGCCTGGACCTTCGGCGCCCAGCAGCAGAGCAAGGCGCTGGGCGGGCCCGCGCGGCGCGAGCTCGCTGATGGGGATAGCGTCCGGCGCGGGGG
>JAKFUN010000161.1 GCA_021732675.1 Phycisphaerales bacterium | reverse complement strand
CGCCCACACCCGTGCATCCGCCAGCCCCGCACGGCACAGGGCCGCGAGAGACCCCCCAAGCCCGGCAGGCACGGCGTCGATGGTCGCGACGTGGGCCGGGATCGGTTGAGTCGTCACGCTCCCTCGCGTCAGCCGCCGCCAGGCGTGCAGCAGGCGGCTTTTTCCCGAGCCGCTGGGCCCGGAGATGAACGCGATCTCCCCCGGGCCAAGCCGGGCCTCCAGCCGGGTGGCCAGGTCGCGATATCGGCGCTGGTCGCGATCGTGGTGGGCCCGCCCCCGCGCGATCGCCAGCCCAAACCCGCACAGCGATTGCAGCACCCGCGACGATGGCCGACGCGCAACCCAGATCGACGGGGTGTTAGGATTGAGGTGGTTCATGCCGCCACCTCGCCATAACGCGCCGCCTGCGCCAGCACCTGGATCGTCTGGCAGTGCCGCCGAACCGCGTGCAGGCTCGTCTTCAGCGCGTGGGCGGCATCACGCTGCGACTGCCCCTGCAAAAAGCACGCAACGCCCACACGCCGCCGACTCTCAGGCCAGCTGGCCCCGTGCGCCACCACAAACCCGAACATCGGCGACATCACCCGGCTCACAATCGCCCGCACCCGCGCCCGCGCCTTCTTCGGAGTGCAGCCCATCAGCGTCGCAAGCTCCGCGGCACTCTTCCCGTCCGCATAAATCGATCGCAGCAACACCCTTTCCCCCGCCGGCAGCGCTTCCGCCCGCGCCAGCAGCCGATCCGCCGCCCTGCTCTCCAGCTTGCGTCGCAGGTCCGAGACCGCCGCCGGATCGAAGTTCCCCACCTGGTTGCCGCGCCAGTCTCCGACTCTCACGCCTTGCATGCTGCGCCCCCTTACCGTAAGATTTTCTTACAGAAGGTTCACTTGACGATGAACCGTGATATAGTTCTATCAGTCTGTGAACGATTTGCAAGGACGAAGTACGGTATCGCCCAAAGAGCGCGCGCAAGAGTGGGAGGTCGGTAAAAAGGAGGGGTCAGAATGGGTGTGTTTGAAGGCCCGGACAAGAAAAAAATGCCCGGCTTAGGGGATGCATCCCCCCCGGCCAGCTTTGGGGAACAGGTCCGCGCCCGCCGTCAGCGGGCCCAGCTCTCCCTCCAAGACTTGGCCGATCGCATCGGATGCGCCAAGGGCTATCTCTCCGAAGTGGAAAACGGCAAACGCAGCGCGCCGGGCGAAGACATGGTCAAGCGACTCGAAGATGGTCTGGGGGTGCTGGATGGGTCGCTCATGCGGGCCGCCGGGCTCGAACGGGCTTTGGCCGCCGGCGGCAACGCCGTTCGGGATGAACTGGAGAAAGGTCGTTCGGCCCAGGAAGCCTGGCGACGCGTGGCGGGGGGGGTGAAAAAGGCCGGTGGCATCGGCGGGCTGGATGATCTCTTCCAGTCCGGAGCGCTGGCCAAGATCGTGGCCGAGGCCGAGCGCCACGAGCAGATCCATCCCTTTCCCCACCAGGGCGTGGCACCCATCGCGCTCCCGTTAGAGGTGCCGCTGATCAATCGAGTCTCCGCGGGATACCCGCGCGAGTTCACCGACCTGGCCTACCCGGCCCGCGTGGCAGATGAGTACGTAAGGTGCCCAGATCTCAACGACCCCGACGCCTTCGCCGCCCGCGTCGTGGGGGACTCGATGGAACCCAACTATCGCGAGGGAGACATCGTGATCTTCAGCCCGGCAACCCAGGTCAAGAGCGGAATGGACGTCTTCGCCCGCCTAGAGCCCGATCACGAGACAACCTTCAAGCGGGTCTACTTCGAAAAAGCCGCCGGCGGCGAAATCATCCGCCTCCAACCCCTCAACAGCAAATACGCACCACGCAGCCTCGACCTCGAGCGAGTAGCAGGCCTCTACGCCGCCGTCAGCGTGATGAGGAAGTTGGTGTAGAAAGGCACTAGGCACTAGGCACTAGGCACTAGGGAAAGCGCTCGCGCACGGGACGCAGGCTCTTCCCTAATGCCCAGTGCCTAGTGCCTAGTGCCTCCCCCTACTTGTAATCCCCATCGTCCCACGTCGCGGGGTTGGCGACCACCGTCCCGGGGGTGGCGCTGGCGTGCGTGTCCATGTAGAGGATGTTCGCGCCGTTCCCATGCCGCTTCACCGCGACGCGCTGGGCAGTGGTAGGGTCGCTGGAGGCCGTGCCGTTGACGCTGGAGATGCGCCACATGTCGTAGAAAATGCTGATGCGAAGTTCATCGTTGCCGGCGTTGTAGTTGTTGCCCCAGCGCACACCGCTCGGGTCGTCAGTAAAGCAGGTGAGATACGCAGTGACGGAAGGGCGGGTGTACCGGAAGATGGGGGTGGGAGGCTTGGAGATGTCAGTGGCGGTGGGGACGCCGCCGACGAGACGAAAGGCCAGCCCGTTGTTGACGTAATGAATGTTGTGCGGATCTTTGGGGCGCGATGGGTCGCGGTAGTAGTCCGCGTTGGCGTAGTTGTCGTCGACGCCGCCATCGCCCCGTGAAGCGATCGCACGGCTGTCAAGAAACGGGCGAAGGTTGAAGGCCCAGGTGATGTTGAAGAGAGCCCGATTGTTGGCGTTGACGTACCACGCGGGGACCTGTGCCTGGCCGTTGGGGGCGAGGGTCTCGCTCACCCCGCTTTCACGGGGGATGTACTCCTTGTAACTCTCCGCGTACAGCCCCAACGCCACGCCGATCTGCCGCTGGTTGGAGAGACACTTGACCGCACGCCCCGCCTCGCGCGCCTTGCCCAGGCTGGGCAGCAGAATGCCAATCAGCAACGCGATGATCGCGATGACCACCAAAAGCTCGATCAACGTGAATGCGTGCCGGTCTCGAGGTCGGAGCATGGGGGCCCCTTCTGAGCGCGAAAGTGCGTTGCCCAACATACCACGGATTCCGCTCCTCGCCAAGACAAATCTCCCTCCCTCAACCCCGCCCACGGCCTGAACTTCTCAATCTCGTGGCACGGGCTTCCAGCCCGTGTCTTCCGATCCGTCTTCTGCGTCTTCTTCTCCCTGTGGGGGGCTCTTAGCGCGGGCGACGCGCCTTGGGTGCCGGGGGCTCGTCCACCGCGAACGCCGAGGCCCGAGTAGCCGGTCGCGGGGTCGTCTCTCGCGGCGTCTTGGGCCCGGTCCCGCTCTTCACCAGCGCCTTGGAGGCCGGCACGCCCTGGGGCGCGGGTGGCACCAACTCCGCAATCCCCAATCTCTTGCGCAACACCGCCAGCAGCGTCGCAGGCTCAAGATAGTTTTCGGGCGGGCGAAAGTACACCTCCGGATAGTTCCCCTCGGTCTTCGCATCCAGCGCCCGCACCGTGGCGCTGCCGCCACCTTGATGCTGGGCCAGCGTGTGCGCCAACGTGGCGGCGTTGTCGCACACGAACACCACATCCCGCTCCCGAATGGTGACAGTGTGCACGCCAATCGAGCCGCACAGGGCCCGAAGCTCAGCCAGCTCAAAGAGCCGCATGGTCGGCGTCGGCGGCGCGCCGTACGCGTCGGTGAGGTCTGCCAGCGCCTTGCGAACCATGGAGGCGTCAGAGGCAATCGCGATGCGCCGGTAGGCCTCCAGCCGGCGCGAATCGCTCGGAATGTACGACTTGGGGATCAGCCCGCTCACCCCGATCTCAACGCTGCACGCGCTCACCGTGCGAACGACTTTTTCGTTCGACAAGTCCCGCACCGCGTCCTCCAAAATACGGCAATACATCTCATACCCCACCAGCGCGATGTGCCCGCTCTGCTCCGCCCCCAAAATGTTCCCCGCCCCGCGAATCTCCAGGTCCCGCATCGCAATCTTGAACCCCGCGCCCAGCATGCTGTACTGCTCGATCGCCTTCAGACGCTTCTGTGCCACTTCCTTCACGTTCCGATCAGCGGGCAGCAGCAGGTAGCAATAGGCCCGATGCTTGGAACGCCCCACCCGCCCGCGCAGCTGGTGCAGGTCGGCCAGCCCAAAGCGATCCGCATCGTCGATCACCATCGTGTTGGCCGTCGCGATGTCGATCCCGCTCTCGATGATCGTCGTCGCCACCAAAATGTCCGCCTGCCGCCGAATAAACTTGAGCATGACGGCCTCAAGCTCGTGCGGGGCCATCTGGCCATGCCCGATCACGATCTTCGCGTCCGGCACCAGCTTCTGAATCTCGTCGGCCTTGGTGCGAATGTCCCCCACCCGATTGTGGACGTAGTAGACCTGCCCCTCGCGGGCCAGCTCGCGCTCGATCGCCTGCCGCACCCGAATGGCATTGAACGGGATCACCTCGGTCACGATCGCCCGCCGATCGGTCGGCGCAGTCGTCAGCGATGAAATATCGCGAATCCCCAGCATCGCCATGTGCAGCGTGCGCGGGATGGGCGTCGCCGAAAGCGTCAGCACATCGACAGTCAGTCGCAGCCGCAGCAGGGCTTCCTTGTGCTCCACGCCAAAACGCTGCTCCTCGTCGATGATGACCAGCCCCAGATCCGCAAAGTGGACATCGCTCGACAAGACGCGGTGCGTGCCGATGATGACATCAATGTGCCCGCGCTTAAGAGCCTCCAGCGTCGCCTTGATCTCCGCGTCGGTCTTGAAGCGCGACACGCTCTCCACCTTGAACGGATACCCCGCAAATCGGGCCCGAAACGTCCGTTCGTGCTGCTCGGCCAGCACCGTTGTCGGCACCAGCACCGCCACCTGCTTCCCAAACTCCGCCGCCTTGAACGCCGCCCGGATCGCCAGCTCCGTCTTGCCAAACCCCACGTCGCCGCAGATCAGCCGATCCATCGGGCGAGGCCGCGTCATGTCCTTCTTGATCTCGCTCAGCGCCGCGAGCTGGTCCGGAGTCTCTTCGTAAGGAAACTCTTCCTCAAACTCGCGCTGCCACGCAGTGTCGCCCGGGTAGGCGATGCCCGGCAAGTGTTCACGAGCCGCCCGCACCCGCATCAGCTCGCCCGCCAAGTCGCGCACACTCTCCGCAACGCGATCCTTCTGGCTGCGCCACTTCAAACCCCCCAGCGTCGACAATGGCGGCTTGCCATGAAACCCGCCCACATACTTCTGAACCTTGTCCACCTGCGTGGCAGGCACATGCAGCCTCGCCTTCGCAGCAAACTCCAGCGTCAGATATTCCTCCGGATCCGTCTCGCGCGTCGTTCGAAGCCCCTGCAACTGCACAGGCAGTTCGCGCGGCTTGAGCATCTGCAAGCCCACGTACCGGGCGATCCCGTGATCCGCGTGAACCACATAATCCCCGGGCTCAAAGTCCAAAAACGTGTCCATCGCCCGCCCGGCCTTCATCCGTGCGGCGCGGCGTTTGACCCCGAAGCGACTCACCAGCTCGTGATATGGCACCACCGCGATCCCGCTCGCGTGCTCCGTCGTGTTCCACACAAACCCGCGATGCAGATACCGCTCCGTCGTCCGAATGTTCCTCGCCTCAGGCGCGTGCTCCTGCAGCAACTCGCTGAGGCGATCCAGCTCGCCCCGGTTCTGGCAGCACACCAGCGCCCCCGCACCAGGCTCCCCCGTCGCCATTGCCGCCAGCTCCCCAACAGCCAGGTTCACCTCGCGCGAGAAGCTCGGCAAGGGCGAGGCGTGCAGCTCAACCCGCGTGTCCGCGCTGGCCGCCCCCGCGGAAAACTGGTTGAGCTCACCAAGCGCGTGAAAGCGGCTTTGCAAAAGCTTGAGCACCGCAGGCGGGCCGAAAATCCCCTGACCATCCGAGACTCGCTCGAAATAGCCGCGGCCTTGCTCGATCACCTCCGCCGTCTCCGCCAGCAACACCACGCATTCCCTCGGCAATAGCTCCAAAAAACTAATGCCATCCGGCCCGGGCCGCAGCGAGCCCTGCCCAATGGCGAACAAGTCCACATGATCAATCGCGCGATCCGAAGCCATCGATTCGACATCGATCTCCGTGAGCCGGTCCAACGTGTCCCCGAAAAAATCAAGACGCACCGGCGAGCCCGCACTCGGAAAGATGTCGAGAATGCCCCCACGCAGCGCAAAATCGCCGGGCTCTTCGACCGCCTCCAGACGCGCGTACCCCGCGCCCACCAGCCACGCGACCAGGTCGGTCAGCTTCAGCCTGTCGCCGCTGCGCAGGCTGCGGGCCAGCTTGTCGAGATTGGCGGGCGGGGGCACCGCCTGCATCAACGACTGAATCGGGCACAACACCACCGCCGCGCCCGACAGTTGCACCGCGGCCTTCGACGCCGCCAGTCGCTCCGCGAAGAGCTCCACCGACGCCACCGACTCACCCGGCAGCGTCTCCAGCGCCGGAAAACGAACCACGTTCAGCCCCGCCAGCTCGTCCGCCGCTTCATCCAGCTCGTCGATGTGCGCCAGAACCAGAATGACCGGCCGCCCGAGGCTTTGGGCCAGTGCTCCCGCAACCAGCGAGGTGGACGAGCCAATAACCCCGGTGGCGACGCATCGCGAAGCGCGCGAAAGTGCTCCCCCGAGCGCGCGCACGCCGGGCCCGTCTGCGATCATCCTCAGGAGGTCGTCCTGCAAGGCACCGCAAGGATAGACGCCCGCCCCGTAACGCGCTCCAACCCCGCGCCATGGTCACCGAACTGTGTCAACCCAAAAAGCCCCGAGTTCGCGCCACCGCAACCCCCGCGCTGGCGCTCCGGGCTCGTGGCTACCGCTCCGCCGCGATGAGCTTCTTGATCGCTTCCAGGCGTTCCTTGTTGCGGGCGCGATCCGGTTCCAACGTGACCAGCGCCTGGATGTGGCGGGCCGCGCTGTCGAGGTCCTTCAGCCGCAAGAAGGTCGTGGCCGCGAACTCGCGCAGGGCCGGGTCGTACGGGGCGATGGTTGTGGCCCGGGCGGTCTTCTCCGCGGCTTTGGTCGTGTCGCCCGCAAAGAGGTACTGCTTGGCTAGCTCCACCGCGTACGCGCCCGAATGCTGCTCGCGCGCGTCCAAATACTCAAGGTGCGGGATCGCCGCGGCCGGGGTCTCGCTCGCGAGATAGTGCGCCGCCAGCAACCGATGAGGCAGCGGGTCCACCGGCCGGGCCTTCGCGTACCGCTCCGCCAGGTCTATCTGCACGGGCGTCAGCTTCTTGGTCTCCGCGCTCCGGCCTTGCAGCGATCCTTGCAGAACTTGCTCGAGGACAAAGGGGTTGTTGGGGGCCGCCTCCAGCCACTTGCCAAGCAGCGCCGGCGTCGGTTCGTCGGGCGCGCTCGGGTCAGCCTCGTGCTCCTTGGCCAGCAGGGTCTTGACGTCCGGAGATGCCTCGCTCGAGAGCATTCCCCAACTCACAAGCTGGTCGTGCCCCCACGCCTTGAAATCCGTATAAAACTGGTCGCGGCTCACGCCCAGCACTCTCTCGAACGCCGCCTGCTCACGCACGCCCGTCGCGTACAGGTCCATCAGCTCCAGTGGCTTGCGGGGCCCGAACCGTTCGATGATGTACTGATACATGAACGCGCCTTGCGCATACGCCAGCCCCCGGTCCGTCGGGCGCTTGGGCCTCGCAAACGCGATGTTGATGTTGTCAAAATCCAGCAGCGTGTCCGTATCGAACGACCGCGTCAGCAACTGCACAGTGTTGTAATCGCGCGGCGCGTCTTCCAGATACACCGCGCTCGCCTCCGTAAACCAGTGAGGCAGGCGATTCTTGGTCCGGCTCAGTGTGACCGTGTGCGTGAACTCGTGCTGCACCACCCGCGCCCAGTCATACGGGCCCGTCAAGTGGTTCGGCCCATCGCGTGGGGTCTCCATCGCGATCACCGGGCCCGTCGCCGCGGCAATCGTGTGCAGCGCCGGCAACCCCGTGATGCGCACCCCAAACCACCGATGATCGGGATACAGCTCGACGACCGTCTTGTGCGCCGGCTGGTGGTCGATGCCCCCGGGCCCGTTGCCAGTCACCCGGGCATAGCTCCGCTCAAGTGGGCCCGGCATCTCTGTCGCCAGCACCTCGTCGATCCCGGGCTTGTACCGAATGATGAAGTGCGGGCTCTCGATCGTGGCATACGTCGCCAACTCGCGCAGCAGCGTCAGGCTGTTGTCCGCCCGGACGTTGTAGGGGTCCAGCGCGGTCGCCGCCTCCAGCGCCGCCAGCGATGCCTCGTTCCGCCCCGCCTGCAGCTCGCTCAGCCCAAGCTCAACCACCGGCTCCGCCCAGTTCGGGGCGCGATCGCGAGCCACCCGCAGATACGCCGCGGCCTGCGCATACTGGCGGGCTTCCGCTGTCGCCTTGCCCGCCGCCAAATACGCCTCCGGCGAGCCCGGCGCCACCGCGTCGAACCCATCGAGCTTGGTCTGCGTGCCGCCGTCGTCAAACGCCCCCGCGAACGCCGCCGCCTCAGTCGCCAACAGCCCCCGATGCCCCGGGTACAACGCCAGCGCCGGTTGCAACGCACGCTGCGCCGCTTCGCCCTCACTCTGGCGAAGCTGCACCCGCGCCCGGATCATCGCTCCCTCGGGCGATGGCCCCCCCGCCAGCAGGTCCAGACGGGCCGCCACGCTCTCCGCCTTCGGGAACTCCAGCCCGTCCACCAGGATCTGACCAAACAGCGCCCACCCCGCGGCCGCCCTCGGGTTCAGCGTGAGCGCCCGCTCCAACGCCTCCCCCGCGTCCTGATACTTGCCCTTCTCGTGAAGCAGTTCCGCCTCCGCCAGAAACGTCTGCCAGCTCAGGCGATCGCGGGTGTCCCGGGCCGCCGCTAAGGCATCTAGCATCCCCTGATAGCCCACCACGTCCCCGTGGTTCGGGCCCAGCACGCGCGTCCCAAGCCACATCGACCGCACAGCTT
>JAKFUN010000181.1 GCA_021732675.1 Phycisphaerales bacterium | reverse complement strand
CCGCCGTGGTGGCACCGCTCTCCAGAGCGGTGTCCCCCGTGGCACAGGCTTCCGGCCTGCGTTTTCGCCCCATCTACCTCCCCTGGTCCGTCGGCTCCCAGAGCCGCCCCACTTCGCCGTTGATGCCGTGCCCAAAGATCGCCCTTGAGCGCTTTAAAACCGCTCAAGAGCGGGAAGACCAGCCACGCGCCCAACGGAAGCGGAACCTAAAAAAACACCGACCCACTACGGGCCGGTGCTTCTTATTTCCAAACTGCAATCACCGGCGATCGCCCGCGCGTTACCGCGCCACGCGGCTAGGTGTCTTGCCGATCAGGGTGTACAGGCGATTCTCGTTGATGATCGGCACGCTGGTGCTCGCCGCCTGGCGATACAGCTCGTCATACCGGTCCAGCTCGCGCTGGCGGCGGATGAACTCTTGCACCACTTCCAGCGGCGCCGCCGCGTCCGGGCGGGGCGGCAGAATCGGCCGCTGACCCAGCACCAGGAAGTCGGTGTCGCCGCCCAAGGCGTCGATCACCTTGCCCCCCCAGCTTTCGATCAGGGCCTGAATGTCCGTCCGCTCCAGGGGCGTCGCCAGCCCGTCGCGGTTGGCGTCAAAGTTTCCGAACACGACAAACTTGTACACCTTGCTCGGGTCGTACACCGCGTTCGCGATCACGTCCCCCTTCACCACCGGGTTGCCCCGCACTTCGCTCGTAATGCGGCAGACCGACGTGGTGTCGCTGATGTTCACCACCTCGATCGTCGCCTTCCCCTTGGGGGTGTTGCCGTTCGCGTCCGGACGCAGGGCGGCAGCGTTGGAATAGACCGCGAAGGTCATCCCCAGCACCACGTTGTTCTTCTTGCCGATGCTGATGTACACCTGGCTGTCCGAGCCCGCGATGCTCAGGATTTCACCATCCACCAAGGCGGCTTCGTCGCCCGCCTGCACGATCCCCTGATTCTTCTGCCCGCGCAGAACCGCCAACTGGTTCTCCACGATCAGCTTTTCTTCAGTCAGCTTGTCGAGCTGGTCCTTCAGGCGTTTCTCGGTCTCAGCCGCGGCCTGCCGCACCCCGTCGAGCTGGGCGTCGACCTTGCCCTTGTAGTCGTCCGTCCCTTTGCGATAGCTGGCGATCTCACCCTTGAGCCCGTCGATCTCCTTGTTCAAGGCGTCGATCGTCCCCTGGTGCTTGGCCTGGATGTCGTTGACCCGCGCGACTTCGGCCTTCTGGTCCTCCACCGCGCCGGCGCGGGCCGCCTCGGCCTGCTCGAGCTGCTTGGTCAGCGAGGAGATCTGGGCCAGGCCGGTGTTGACCACGCTCAGCAGCGGGGCCGAGTCGGTGCCGGGGACATTCGCGAGCTTGCTAACGAGGTCGCTGGGCTTGTCCTTACGGGCCCCGGTCACCTTTTGCATCAGCAGTTCCTGCGATTCCAGCAGGAACCCCACCAGGCTCTTGTTGCCCGATTTCTTGGCTTCATCGATGAGCCCACGAACGTCGTCGCGATTGCGCTCGTCGGCTTTCACCACCTCGGCCTGGTCGGTTTGCGACTGCCGGAGGTTGCGCTGGCTGTCGCTGTACTTCCCGAAGAAGATCGCGAAGCCGATGAAGAAACCCACGAAGCCCACCGCCAGAACGGTGATCGCGGCTCCGATGCCAAAGGACGTGCTGCTTCTGCCTGCCATGACGCGGGCTCCAAGGGGAAAGACCGACCACATCGCCGCCGCGGAACACATTGCCCGCACCGGAACTCCGAAGCATACCGAAACCGGCCCTGCGCCGCCGAGACGGCGCGGGGGCGTCAGCGTAGGCAGGCCCGGCGGATTGATTCCCGTTGGGCCCGCCGCCAACGCGAGGGGCGCAGTCTCGCGAAATCCTGTGGCGGCGTCAAGCCGACACTCAATCTCAGCCTAAAAAATGGTCGTGGATTCGATCTTTGTTTGGGTCTGGGCCGGGCCCGACTCCACGACTCGACGTTGTGTCGTTGGGGCATGCGAATCCTCTGGACGACGGTGCTGCTGAGCGCCTCCAGCACGTTCACGACCACCGCGTGGCACTATGGCACTTCGAGGAAGCCCTGCCGGTTGTCCCGGATCACCCGGAAGCGGGCACCGCGCTTCAGGGCATCGCCCTTGGCGGCCTCGATAAACTCGGTGGAGTTGCTGACATCGGTTTTGCCGACACTCACGATGATGTCGTTCGCCTGCAACGACATTTTCGCCCCCAGCGACCCCTCGTCCACCTTGGTCACCTGCACGCCCGCGAAGGGCGGGCGGTACCCCGCCTGGCGGGCCATGGCGCGGGTGTAGCTCTTTACGGTTATCCCGAGCTCCGCGAGAAAGGCCTCGCCCATCGCACGGGCCTGGTCGTGCAGGTCGCCGATCTTGACCGCCAGCGAGGTTTCCTTGCCAGCGCGGATGATGTCGAGCGGGATCTGGGTCCCGGGCCCTGCCACGGCGACCGCCGCCCGCAGCCGGGCGGCGTTCACCGGCTGGCCCCGGAAGCGCGTGATGATGTCGCCTTCCTTGAGGCCCCCAACGTCGGCCGGCGAGCCGTCGGCGACCGTGGTGACGACCACCCCGCGATAGACGTCGCTCTGCGGGGCGAACTCGCCCAAATCGTCGATGGTCGCGTCGCGAAGGTCCATCCCGACCCAGCCGCGCACCAGGCGCCCGTTGGCGATGATGTTGTCCTTCACCAAAACCGCCAAGTTGCTGGGGATCGCAAAGCCCAGCCCCTCGTACCCGCCCGTGCGGCTGGCGATGGCGGTGTTGATGCCCACCACCTCGCCCCGCAGATTCAGCAGCGGCCCGCCCGAGTTGCCCGGGTTGATGGCGGCGTCGGTCTGGATGAAATCCTGATACGCCTCGCCCATCTCGCGCGGGGCCAGGCTGCGCCCTTTGGCCGAGACGATCCCCGCCGTCACCGTGCGCGAAAAGCCAAAGGGGCTGCCGATCGCGACCACCCACTCGCCCACGTCGATCGCTTCGGAATCGCCCAACGCAATGGCATGAAACGTCGCCTTGCGCTGGCCGGGCTCAATCCGCAGGATCGCCACGTCGGTCGCCTCGTCGCGCCCGATCACCTTGGCAGGAAACTCGCGCCCGTCGGTGAGCTTGACCTGCAACTCATCCGCGTCGGCGACGACGTGGTTGTTGGTCATGACCGTGCCGTCTTCGCTCACGATGAACCCGGAGCCCTGGCTGGTCGCCTGGAGCTTGGTCTCGCCCCGGGCGATGACTCTGCCAAAGAAGTCGGTCTGCAATAGCGTGCGCTTCTGCAGCGAGGTGATGTACACCACCGAGGGCTCGGCCTTTTGTGCAACATTCTTGAAGGCCTTGCTCAGCCGGTTTGCAAAGGCGATGTCTTCTTCCGAGATTCCCGCGATTTCCGCAGTGGTCCCGGGCTTGTCGGTGGGTTGAGCCAATGCGACCGAGGCGGCCCCGGCCAGCAGCGCCAGCACGCTGGCCCCCCAACGGACACGGGCCAGCGGGTTGGAGCGGAAGGCGCGGGGGGCGGCGGCAAGGGGAAAGGTTGGCATGGCGAGCGGGTCTCCAAGGTTCAACAGCGGGAGCGGACAGCCAGGTGGGCTCACACTCCTCACGAATGTGAGATACCTCACATACAGAGGAGTTCTTGGGAAAAACCCGTCGCGATTAGTCGTCGCGTATCGGGCGAGGAGGGGCTGGGGAATGCCCTGAAGGTTATTGCCCGTACTCGGCCCAGGTGCTCGATGTTTCTCCGACCCGCACGCGTTCGACGCTGAGGGTGGTCGGAAGGTGGTAGGTCAGGCCGTCGGCTTGGAACGCTCCCCCGGCGCGAACGAGAGCCGCGAGCTGATCGTAGAGATGCTTGGCGATGACCTCGGTGGTCGGGTCTTGGCCATCAAAGATCACCACGCGACCGGCCTCAAACTGGGCTCGCTGCAGGTCCGCGCTGTTCAGAGCCATCGCGTGATCGAAGCGATCGGCGATGCTGTGGATCGCGAGCTTCAAGGCCTTGAAGTCGCACACCATGTCGTTGGCGTCGAGGGCGTCGCTGCTGACCACAACCTCGATCCGGCGACTGTGCCCGTGTGGGAAGCGGCAACGCCCCGGGTGCTTGCTGAGCATGTGGCCGGATTCGACTTCAAAGACCTTGCAGACGCGGTATTTCATGAGGACGGGGAGGATATGCCGGAAGGGGTTGTACGCCGGGGATGGGCCGGGTTTGGGGCGACTCCCGCGCTTGAACCGGCGAGCGGGCGTGAAATGGAAGAGAATCACCACAGAGGCACAGAGGCACAGAGGCACAGAGAAAGGACCGATCTGATAAAGACATGGAGGGGAGGAGAGGGGGATCGAGAGAGCCAGAATGCGGGGCTTCGAACCATTGGCCTTTTGGAAAAGCTCGATCTGGTTTGCCTTTTGTTTTCTCTCAGTCTCCTGACTTATCTTTTTCCTGCCTCTGTGTCTCTGTGTCTCTGTGCCTCTGTGGTGAGCTTTCCCGTCGGCTGTGAGGGCCATCTCGGGATTCGCTTCGCTCATCCCGGGCGTGCGGGAGGTAGTATCACGTGCCGCGCTTGTTGCCGAAGAGCTCGATATGCAGGCGGGGGCAGTAGCGCCACTTCCGCGCGATGCATGTCGCCACCAGCCAGTCCGTCCGCTCGCGGCTCGGCGTCGTCACGCCCTCGGGCATCAGCAGCACATCGGTGCTGGTCCACCCCGAAAGCCGTGCGAGCAGCCCGTCGATCTCTGCGAGGTCGGCCTCGCCGGCGACGACGAACTTGAGCTGGCGCTGCGGGTGGGCGTTGAGCAGGCCCTGAAGCACCTCGATATTCATGCGGCGTTCTTCATGCCGGGCGTGCCACTGCCCGCTAGGGTCGCGCGGGTCGCTGGCGCTAGGTGTTGAGTTGCTCAGCTTGGGGCTGATGCTCAGCAGGTCGCACGCGATGGGGCGAAAAATCGTCCCGGCGGTTTCGATCGTGATGTGCAGGCCCGCCGCGCGAAGTCGCTCGCACAGCGTCGCGGCTGCGGAGAAGAGCATCGGCTCACCACCCGTCACCACGGCGTGCCCCACGCCCGCGCCGTGGGCTTCGGCGGCCAGCTCGTCGATCGTTCGCGCTACGCCATCTGGCTTCCAACTCGCATAAGGCGTGTCGCACCACGTGCAGCGCAAGTTGCACCCACTGAAACGCACGAACCAGCTCGGTACGCCCGTGAGCTTTCCCTCGCCTTGAATCGAGACAAACGTCTCGGAGATGCGGGCGCGATCGGAGGCCGCGTCGGCGGGGTCGGAGATGTGGAGAGGGAGCGACATAGAGGTGTTACGAGCCCGAAGCGCCAGCGAGGGTCACCCGTGCGTCGGAGTGCAAGTGCTTTCGGCTCCAGGCGGACATCTGCGTCATGGCGACCCTCGCTCGCGCTTTGGGCTCGTAGCGGCATATTGCGTCGTATCCGGCACGCCCGCCGCCTCGAACCCGCCACGCCGCAGCTTGCACGAATCACAGCGCCCGCAGGCCAGTTCGCCGATCGGGTCATAACACGAGTGGGTGAGGGAGAAATCTACGCCCAGACTCACCCCGTGCCGGATGATCTGGGCTTTGCTCATGGCGATGAGCGGAGCGCGGATCTCTAGCGGGCGGCCTTCAACTCCAGCCTTGGTAGCGAGAGCCGCGGTCGCACTGAAACTCGCGATGAACTCCGGGCGGCAATCCGGGTAGCCGGAGTAATCCAGCGCGTTGACGCCGATGTAGAGCGCGCTGGCCCCACGCACTTCGGCCAGGCCGCTGGCCAGTGAGAGAAAGACCAGGTTGCGGGCGGGCACATAGGTGATCGGAATCTCCGCGCTCATCGCGGACTCTTCGCGGTCCTTCGGAACTTCGATGTCGGACGTGAGGGCGGAGCCGCCGATGGCACGCAGATCGATGCCGATGGTGGTCTGCGAGGCGGCGCCGAGGGCTTTGGCGATGCGAGCCGCGGCCAGAAGCTCGGTCTTGTGGCGCTGGCCATAGTCAAACGAGATGGCGTGGGCCTCGAAGCCATCGTGCAGTGCCTGCGCCAGGCACACCGCAGAATCGAGCCCGCCGGAGAGAAGCACCACGCAGCGAGCGGCAGTCTTGCCTGGCTTGTTCATTACGTCACTCACACGCACGCCCCCCGCCACATCTCGCGCAGGGCGTCCCACCAGCGCTTGGCGAAGGCCTCGGGGTGGCAGAGGGGCGACGCCGCCATCTTCGCGCGCAGGTTACCTCGGTACGTGCCGAGCCGTGCCGGATCGCGAGCCAACTCGCTGGCGAGGCGGACGTAATCGTCTTCGGTTGTCGCGATGAGTTCTGGCACGCCGACATTGGTGAGCAAGCTCACCCCCACCCGCCCTGCATGAGTGTTCCCCGCCAGCGTGACCACTGGCACGCCCATCCACAGGGCTTCGCAGGTGGTGGTGGTGCCGTGATATGGAAGCGCGTCGAGGGCGACGTCCATGCGGGAATACAAGGCCAGGTGTTCGGCGAGGGTTTTGGTCGCCGCGAGAAAGGTGAGGCGCTCGTCGGGGATGCCTTGGGCGTGAAACTCGGTGCGGATGCGATCGGCCGCGCCCTTGGCGATGAAGTCAAAGCTCTTGAGGATGAGCGTGGAGCCGGGGGTTTCGCGCAGCAGGCGGGACCAGAGGCGCACGAGCCCGGAGTTGATTTTGCGGCTGGCGTTGAAGCTGCCAAAGACCGGCCCGGGGTGGGCCTGGTCGCGGGCTGGCAATGGCGCGTCGGGGTTGGGGCGATAGCACAGGAAGCAGGGGTCGAGGCGCCAGAGTTTCTCCGTCGCGCGGCTGTCGACCTCGGGGGTCGGCGGATCGGTGAGGGAGTCGACCACTCGATAGTCCATGTGGGCCAGGCCGGTGGTGTCGGGGTAGCCGCAGTAGGTGAGTTGGACCGGCGCGGGGCGCAGCGAGAACGCGAGGAGGTTGTTGCCCAGGGTGTGCCCGGCGAGATCGACGGCGATATCGATGTGGTCGGCGTTGATTCGCTCGGCGAGCATGAGGTCGGAGAGGTTGGGGGTCTCGACCCAGTGGTCGGCGTGGGCCCGCAGGCGGGCGCTGGTTGCGTCCGGAAAGCGGGTGCTCGAATAGGCCCAGAGCTCGAACTGTTCGCGATCGCGGTTCTGAAAGATCGGCTCCAAAAAGAACGACACCGAGTGCTGGCGAAGATCGGGCGACACGACGCCGACCCGCAGGCGGCGATTTGGCCCGGTGGCCTGGCGGGGCGTGACGTTGTGACCGGCGGGACGCAGGCGATCGACCAGTGTGCCGTAGGCCCGGTGGGCGGTGGCGAGCTCGTCGGGGTCGATGCCGAACTTGTAGGTGAGGGCGTTGGGATATCCGGCGGCGAGGGCGGGTTCATCGGGGTGGCGGGCCAGGGCCTCGCGCGCGAAAGCCGCGGCTTCGTCGATGTACCCGAGGTTGAGCAGCGCCCCGGCGAGGGAGACTTCGACCTGGGTGTCGGGGCCGTGCGTCAGGGCGGCCTTGAGGTGCTTGATCGCCTCGGGCGTGTTGTGGGAGTCCATCAGGGTGTTGGCAAGGGCCAGGCGGGCCCGGTGCGAAGACGGGTCGATGGCCACGGCCTTTTCAAGAGTGGCGATTGCGCCGGGCAGGTCTTGATTTGCCCCTTGAATGAGCGCGTAGTTGAGGAGCACGTCGAGGTTGCGGGGTTCGCTCGCCAGGGCGCGCTTGGCGTAGAACTCGGCCTGCGGGAGCGAGCCCTTGCGGAGCAAGGTCAGGGCCATCAGGCTGTTCAGGCCAGGGTCGGCGGGGGCCTTGGGCAACAGGCGCTGTGCCAAGGCCAGTGCCCCGTTGACGTCTCCCGACGCCAGCATCTGCTCGGCCTGGAGCACCTTGGCGAGGATGGCGTTTTGGCTCACGACGCCCCCTTGGCCTGCGCGTCGCACCAGTGGCGCCACATGGTGCGAATGCCAGCTTCAAAGCGGGTGGCGAAGGCGGGGCCCTGGCATAGCGGCGACGCCAACGTCGACTGCGCAAGCGTGGCGTGCAGGTGCGAGAGGCGCTCGGGGTTGTGGGCCAGCTCTGAAGCGATGTGTACGTATTGCTCGGGGGTGTTCGCGACCAGCTCATCGAGCCCGGCGGCTTTCAGCAGGCTTGCGCCGACGCGCGACCGGTGGGCCGCCCCCGCGAGCGTGACGACCGGAACGCCCATGGTGAGCGCCTCGCAGGTCGTGGTGGTGCCGTTGTACGGGGAAGTGTCCAGCGCGATGTCAAGGGTGTGATACGTCGCCAGGTGTCGGGCCGGATCGGGCTCGAAAGGGGCGAAGGAGATTCGCGCGGGGTCGCCCCCAAGGGCATGAAAGCGGCGAATGGTCTCGGCGCGCGACAAGTCGTAGGTCTCGCTCTTGAGCACCAGGCGGCTGTTGGGCGTCTTCGCGAGCACCTTGGCCCACAGCCCGAGCGTGAAGTCTGTCACTTTCGCGAGCCGGTTGAACGAGCCGAAGACGACCGGACGTCCGGCGAGGGGCGGACGCTGGACTTCAGCGGAGGGAGCGCTGGGTGTGCCGTAGCAGACAAAGCAGCCGTCGAGACGCAGCAGGCGCTCGCTGGCCCAGGCGTCGGCGTGGGGTGGGTCGGTGATGGTGTCGACGATGCGCCAGTCGATCGCGTCGACGCCGGTGGTGTTGGGGTATCCCAGGTAGGTTGCCTGCACCGGGGCCAATCGCTTGGCGAGGGCGGGGAGGCGATGGCGATCGGTCCAGCCGTTGCACTCGATGAGAACGTCGATGCCTTCGAGCTGGACCTGGCCCGCGAGGTCGTCGTCGGAGATGGCGCTGACGTCGTGA
>JAKFUN010000008.1 GCA_021732675.1 Phycisphaerales bacterium | reverse complement strand
AACCCCGCCCCATCGCGCCGAGCACGAACGGTCACAATGATGCGTGAGGCGCATCTCATGAATGCCTGAGCAGCCATGCGAATCCCGTCCAGATAACGGGAATAACCGCAATTCGGGCGTGGATGACGTGTGGATGGTGCTTCGTTGCTCAATCATCTGAGGCCGAGTTGCAGAAACTCGGCCACCCCGCCGATAGACTTGTGAATGGAGGCGGCCGCAATTCACCGCCGCATGAGGGACCAATGGCCAAGAACAAGCAGGATGGATCTGACATGCCCCCAACCGGCCCCAGCGGCACTGACCAAGGCAGCAGCTTTCGCGGGCGCAAGGTGACCACCTGCTCCTTCTGCGGCAAGACCAGCCGCGAAGTCGGGCCCATGGTCGAAGGCCCCAACCAGGTTTACGTCTGCAGCGGATGCACCGAGCTCTGCCAGAACATCTTCCGCCAGGAAAAACGCCGCGTCAGCTCCGCCGGCTCCTGGCTCCGCGAGATCCCCGCCCCGCGTGAGATCAAGGGCTTCCTCGATCAGTACGTCATCGGCCAGGACCTCGCCAAGCGCTCCCTGTGCGTCGCGGTGCACAACCACTACAAGCGCTTGCTGCACCTGGAGAGCGAAGCCTCTGGCACCGTTGAGATCGATAAGAGCAACATCCTGCTCATCGGCCCCACCGGCAGCGGCAAGACCCTGATGGCCAAGACCCTGGCCCGCATGCTGAAGGTGCCGTTTGCGATTGGCGATGCCACCACGCTCACCGAAGCGGGCTACGTCGGCGAAGACGTCGAGAACCTGGTCCTGAAGCTCCTCCAGAGCGCGGACTTTGACCTCGAAGCCGCCCAACGCGGGATCATCTACATCGACGAGATCGACAAGGTCGGCAAGACCTCCAACAACGTCAGCATCACGCGTGACGTCAGCGGCGAAGGCGTGCAGCAGAGCCTCCTCAAGATGCTCGAAGGCACCGTCAGCAACGTCCCCCCTCAGGGCGGGCGCAAGCACCCCGAGCAGCAGTACATTCAGGTCGATACGACCAACATTTTGTTCATCTGTGGCGGCACGTTCACGGGCCTGGAAGAGATCATTCGCCGCCGCTTGGGTCAGACCCGAATTGGCTTCACCGAGCAGCACACGCAGGTGGAAGAGACTGTCGAGACGGCCAATCTGCTCCAGCAGGTTTCGCCCGACGACCTCATCGAGTTCGGCATGATCCCTGAGTTCGTCGGTCGCTTGCCCGTGCTGGCCCCGATGGTGCCGCTGACCGTCGAGGCGCTGGTGAACATCCTCACCGAGCCCAAGAACGCCATCGTGCGTCAGTTCCAGCACCTCTTCTCGCTGGAGAACGCCAAGCTCACCTTCACCGACGGGGCCCTGCGCCGCATCGCCGAGAAGGCCCTGAAGCGCGACACCGGCGCCCGCGCCCTTCGCGGCGTGATGGAAGAGATCATGCTCAACCTCATGTTTGAGCTCCCCGATCATCGCCATGAGGGGGCCGAGTACGTGATCGACGAACGGGCCGTCAACGGCCGCCCGAAGCTCAACGAGCTGATGGTGAAGCGCAAGGAAACAGCGTAAGGGAAGACACGAGGGACTGGGCACAGGGCACCAAGGTCGGCACGCCCGGGATGAGCCCAAAGGGCGAATCCCGAGATATTCCGCGCAGGTCCGGCCTGAAGGTCACGCGCTTCTCTGGCCTCGATGTCAGGGCCGGCGTTTCGGGTCGGTTCCCAGCGGCGGGAAGAGCTTCAGCCAGTACTCCATGTCCACGTGAGGTATTTCCTCGGGCCGAACCTCGACCCGCTGTGGCGTTCGTGGCATTGCCTTCGACGCTGGAACTGAAGCTCTGCGACGCTCCGGGGTGCCGGAAGCGGCAGAAGACTCCACCCTCCTCCCCTCCGCGTCCACCCCAAGGTGTCTCAGCCATGACTCCACCTCCAAGCGCGTCAGGGGCACCGCCTCGGCAAATGCTGGGCGCTCGTTCACGTGCCCGGGACGCGTGAGCCACGAGACCACCGTGGCGCTGGGCATGTGCTGGGCCTTGTGCAGCTTGGCGGCTTCGCGCAGGCGGCGATCGCTGCTCACCACCATCATGCCCCGCGGCCGCAGCGCCGAGCCCAGCAGCCCCTCGATCACGTCGTCGGCTTCAACGCCAGCGCCCGAGAAGTGAAAGGACACGTCGTCGCCAGCGCGAGGTGGCCCATCCAGTGCGTGCACGATTGGGTGCGCATCGCCTCGCGTCCAAGACGCCAGCAGGCCGCGGGGCGGGTCGCCATCACACACCAGCAGCACCTCGCGCCGAAAGAGCCTGCGGTCGCGAAGGGCGTGGGCGAGCGCGAGCAGGTCCCACGCAGCCGCCTTTCGCGAGGCGCGGGCCCGGAACAACACGTTGTGTGCATCCACCAATACCAACGCGTCCCTCCATCGTCTCGCCATCGTCTCGCCCATGGGCAAAGTCGCGGCGGATTGAAGGCAGGCCGAGCACACCAAGCGCGGTCCGCCCGCATTATCATCACTCCATGGGCCACTTCCCACCCCACCACTACGACCTCAAGCCCGCCGGGCGCTGCCTCGTCCGCTCCGCCCAGCCCGCCGACTCCGAGCGCATCCTCATCGCGGCCCGCGAAGTCTTCGCCACCACCCAGCACGTGCTCACCCAGCCCGATGAGTTCAACCTGACGCTGAACGACGAGCGCACGTTTGTCGAGTCCATGCTCGCGGCACCCGACAGCGTCTTTCTCGTCGCGCTAGACGCGACAGCTCCAGACGGGGAAGTCGTCGGCATCTCGTCGCTGAAGCGCTCGCTCCCCAAGCGAAAGATGCGTCACACCCTGGACCTGGGCATGAGCGTCATCTCCCCCTGGCGCGGGCGAGGCGTGGGTACGGCGCTGATGGCGTCGTGCGTCCAGTGGGCGCGAGCCCGCCCCGAGATCGAGATCGTCACGCTGGCGGTGTACCAGGACAACGCCGCGGGGCTGGCGCTCTATCGCCGCTTCGGGTTTGTGCCCTACGGGCATCTGCCCAGGGGTCTGAAGCACGACGATGGCTCGACGTGGGATCAGGTGTTGATGTATCTGGACGTGCGTGGGCCCGAGGGCGATCGGGCCCAAGAGCGATAACCGTCGCACCCAGCGCAGGCGTCGTGGGCCGTCGCCGCGTCACCGATGTCCCCTCACCACGCAAGGCCCCGCCGCCGATATCGGGGCATGCTTCGCGTCACGATCGCCAACGCTCGCCCAGGAATGATCTTGGCCGAGTCGGTTCATCACCCGGCCGCGCCGCAGACGGTGCTGCTTCGTTCGGGCGTGACGCTGGACCAGCACGCGATCCCCAAGCTGCGCGAGCTTGGGGTACACGAGCTTTGGATTCACTATCCGGGGCTGGAGGATCTGGTCCGATTCGTGGACCCTCGAGTGTTGTCGTCCTATCGCGACATTGCGCATCACATCGGCAGCGCGATCGACACGGCCTTTGTGCAGTCGCGGGTGGACCTGGATTTCTTTGTGTACCGCCGCGCCATCATGGGCTTGTTGGTCCACCTGGCGAACAACCCCAGCGCCGCCGTCTTCGTGACCGAGTTGGCCGGCGCGGATCGGCCCTTCGTGCGACACTGCGGGAACTTGTGCGCGCTCTCCATCTTGATGGGCCTGAAGCTCGACTTTTACCTGGTGCGCGAGCGGGGTCGGCTGTCGTCGTTCGCCGCGCGGGACATCACCGGGCTGGGCGTGGGGGCGATGTTCGCCGACATCGGGCTGGCGCGTCTGGACGATGAAACCCTGCGTCGCTACAACCTGCGCCTGGACGAAAACGACAAAGCCTGGCGCACGCACACCCAGCTCGGCTACGACATGGTTCGCGACCAGCTCGACCCCGCCGCCAGCGCCGTGATCCTCAACCACCACCAGCACTTTGATGGCTCCGGCTTCCCGGGCCGAACCGTGGTGACCGGCGAAGTCGTCCCGGTGACGGGGTCAGAGCTGCACATCTTCACGCGAATCGTCACCTGCGCCGACACCTTCGATCGCCTGCGCAACCCCGCGCACGCCCCGGGCGCCAGCGATCGCGTCAGCCCATCGATCCCCACCGTCCGGGCCCTTCGCCAGATGATCAACGGGCCCTTCCGCGCCTGGCTCGACCCCATTGTCTTCAAGGCACTCGTCAGCGTCGCCCCGCCCTATCCGCCCGGGAGCATGGTCACCCTCTCGGACGGGAATCACGCCGCCGTGGTCGGCTGGTCCCCCCAGGAGCCTTGCCGCCCCGTCGTCCAGATCATCGAACGCCCGGACAGCTTTGCTCGCTCCAAGCCCACCACCGAGCGCATCGATCTGCGAAGCGAGCGAAGCCTGCAAATCATCGAGATCGACGGGCACGACGTCGCCGACGACAACTTTTCGCCCAGTGAGCCCCACGAGTTCGACATCGGCTTTGCCGGGCGAACCATGTTCAACCGGGTACACAGCGACCTCCGCTCCGCCGCCCGCCCGTAGTAGCACCTCAGCTCACGCTTCCCCGGTACCATGAAGCGTCGGGACCCCGGAGCTATCGCATTGCGCATTCCCCTCCTCAAGCCGTGGCGAGCCTTCGAGCAGCTCGACGAGCTGAGCGATGCCGAGTGCCAGGCGGTCATCCGGGACGCCTTGCTCAACGCGCCCCCCTGGCTCGACCGTGTCCCGTGGATCCTTTGCGGGCACGTCGCTGTCGCCTGGGGCGCGGGCTGGGCCATCGCCGACGAGTACTTCCCGCTGCGCCGCTATGTACCCATTCCCTCCGACCCGGCCCTCGCGATTCTCCAGCTCGCCGTGACGACGGTGATCGCAGGCGCGTTGGTCTGGTTCCTGGCCCGCGACGCAATGCTCTACTGGTGCATCCGTCGCTACCTCGCCCGCGCCTCGTGCCCCAAGTGCCATCAGCCCTTGCATGGGCTGCCGGTCCAGAGCATCGGTGCCGAGCCCGACCCCGCCAATCAGTTTGTGCGCTGCCCAGAATGCGGCAAGAAGATCCGCCTGCTCGAGGTGGGCCTCACCCCTCGCGACCTCATCCCCCTTGAACAACGCCGGGTTGACCCGAGCTTTGGCGGCAAGCGTGTCGCTTCGCCCGGAACCCGCCGTTCCGGGGCGGAAGCCGACTAAAGCGATCGCGATCAGTTTTAGCAACGCACGCCTACGAGCCCGAAGCGCCAGCGGGGGTCACCTTGGTGACATCACGCGAACGTGAACCTCGCTCACGCTTCGGGCTCGTAACGCAAGCCGCGCTGATTGAACCGCCGCCGCGCCGTGCTACGCCGCGGCCCGCGACTTCGCGCCGAGCCATCTCGAACAGATGTTGAGTAGCGCCGCCCGGTTGACCGGCTTGGAGGCGTAGTCGTCGCAGCCCGCGTCGAGGCACTGCTGGCGATCTTCCGCCATGGCGTGGGCCGTCAGCGCCACGATGGGCAAAGTAAACCCATCGCGCCGCAGCTCGTTGGCGAGGGTGTAGCCATCCATCTCGGGCATCTGCATGTCCGTGAGCAGCAGCTCAAAGGGTGCGCCACGATCCCGCGCGTCGCGCAGCTTGGCCAAGGCCAAAACTCCATTCTCCGCGATCTCCACCTGCGCCCCCGCCTTGGTCAGGTAAAAGGAGATCAGCCGCTGATTGTCCGGCCCGTCTTCGGCGAGCAACACCTTCCCCGTGATCGTCGGCAGTGGCGAGTCGCTCTTGCCCGGGCCCGAAGCCTGACCCGCAAACTGCGAGAGCAGCGTCGCACCCTGCGCCGGAGCGAGCGGCAATGTCAACCGGAAGCACGAGCCACTGCCAGGCTCAGAGCGTTCGAGCGTCACGTCCCCGTTCATCAATCGCGCCAGACGCCGGCTGATCGCAAGCCCCAGGCCCGTGCCACCAAACTGGCGAGTGACCTTGGTGTCGGCCTGGCTAAAGGTCTCAAACAACCTGGAACGCTGCCCCTCATCCATGCCCGTGCCGGTGTCCTTTACATCGATGATCAGCACCTCTTGCCCATGGGCCTGCGCGGCGCTCACCTCCACCCCCACGCTCCCGGCCGAAGTGAACTTGATCGCGTTGCCCACCAGGTTCACCAATATCTGCCGCAGGCGCGTCGGGTCGGACTGAATCCGATCCGGCATGGGCGTGAGCAGCGCGGCGTTCAGCTCCACCCCCTTGGCGCGGCTCCTGGGCTTCATCAGCCCCTCCACCTCCAAGACCAGCTCCATCAAAGACGTCTCAACCTGCTCGACCGTCATCTTGCCCGCCTCGATCTTGGAGAGATCCAGAACGTCGTTGATGATGGTCATCAGATGCTGCCCCGCGGCCCGAATGGTCTCCAGCGACTGCCGCAGGCGTGCCGGATTGGCCGCCACCTCGGGGTCGTCGCGCAGCACGTCCGCATACCCCAGGATCGCCGTCAAGGGCGTGCGGATCTCGTGGCTCATGTTGGCCAGGAACTCGCTCTTGGCACGGTTCGCGCTCTCCGCCTGCACCAACGCCTTCTCCAATCGCTCCGAGGCCTCCGTCGCCGCCCGCTCCAGCTCCAGCTGCGCCGTGATGTCTGTGAACATCACCACCACACCCACGATCAACCCGCCTTCAAACTGCGGATACGCCCTGTACTCGACCTGGATCGCCGTGCCGTCCGCCCGCCAGAAGACGTCATGATCCACCACCTGCGACTTGCCCTCGCGCCCGGCAAGAAAGATCGGGCAATCCCCCACCTCATGAGACGAGCCGTCAAGTCTCGTGTGGTGGATCAGCCTGTGCATGTGCCTGCCCAGCAGATCCGCCTCGCTCACATACCCCAGCAGGCGAAGTCCCTCGGGGTTGCAGCTCGTGCATTCGCCCTGCTCGTTGATCGAATAGATCGCCTCGCCCGCTGAGTCCAGCAAGGTGCGAAGCTGCTGGCGATTGCGCCGAACATCCGCCAGCGCTTCCTTCTGCACCGTCAGATCCATCATCACGCCCGCCACGCACTTGGCCCCGCCGGCGTCGTCGCGTTCGATCACTTTTCCGGCGCTGAGCACCCAGGCCCAGCTCCCGTCCGCCCGCCGACAGCGATGCTCGCACCGGAAATCCGGCGTCAGCCCCTCCAGGTGATCCTCCAGCGAGCGACCAAAGGACGCCAGATCGTCGACATGAATCAACTCGTGCCATCCATCCAGCGTTCTAGGCTGGCTTTCAAGGTCGTAACCAAGCACCGCTCGCCAGATGTCCCCAACCTCCAGCACCCCCTCCGGCAGCGCCACGCTCCAGGCTCCCAGCCCCGCCGCCCGCACCGTCAGATCCATGCGCACGCTCTGAGCCTGGATCGCATCGCGCTGGCGGATCTGCTCCGAAATGTCCTGGATCGCGCCCGCAACCCTCACCACGCTCCCGTTGCGGATCACCGGCTCGCCGATGATGCGCAGCCACACCTTCCGTGCTTTGGCAGTGATGAGGGGCAGCTCGATGTCAAAGGGCATCCGCTGCTGAATAGCCCCCTGCAGGCACGCCGAGATCTGATCCGCCCCCTTCGCGGAATAGAACTGCAGCGCGCTCTCCATCGTGGGCTGAAAGTCGGCAGGCACTTCATGGATCGCGCGCACCTCGTCGGTCCATTTCGGAGTGTTGGTGGCGACATCCACCTCCCACCCGCCGATCCGCGCCAGCGAGCCCGCAAAGCGAACCCGCTGCGAGCTTTCGTGCAGCGCCGCCTCCTGCCGCTTGCGCTCCGTGATGTCGAACCGGAACGAGATAATCCGCTCGATCTTCCCGTCCGACCCGATGAACGGGGCGATCATGCTGTCGACCCAGTAGAGGCTCCCATCCTTGGCACGGTTGCACACATCCCCCCGCCAGGGGTTGCCCGACAGCACCGTCTTCCACATCTCGGTCCAGAAGCGCCTCGGGTGATGCCCGGAGTTGACAATCGCGTGGGTTTGACCCACCAACTCCTCGCGCGCGAAGCCGCTGATCTTGCAAAAGTTCTCGTTCGCGTCGATGATCACGCCCCGCGCGTCGGTGATCGTCAGAATCGAGTGAACACCCAACGTGCGCCGAAACGCCTCCAGCTCACTCAAGGTGGCTTCGGCATGCGACTTGGCCTCAAAGAGATCCTGCGTCATCGTCTCGGCCATCCGCAATGCCATTCGCCGGGCCATCCCCTGCGACCACGCCAGCGTCGACAACAAGACCGAAAGCACCCCACCCACCACGACCACCATCCACCCGTCACCAACCCCGGTCGTCGCCTCGAAGGAGGGCGTCCCCATCAACTTCAGAGTCCAGCTCCGCCCGCCCAACATGATCGTTCGCTCCGCGGCAAACGCCCGGTCGACACCCTCGCGCTGCGGGCTCTTGCCACCAACCTGCGCAATCCGCCGCGAGCTCGCCCCTTCTCCGTCATAGACCTCGCACCGAAGCATCCCCTCCCCGCCCAGCTCCAGCTCCTGAAAAACACCGGCGATCGCCAGCTTCGCAAAGGCGAATCCCACCAGGCTGCGTTCCCGCGCCTCCGGGCTCTCTGGCTTCACCCCGGGCAGGAAAATCGGCTGCACGAGCAGATATTGGGCCCCCGCCCCGGGCGTCATCGGCCGGCTCAGCGCGACATCGCCCGTGTGCATCGCCCGCAAGATCGCCTCCAGACACACCCCGTTCGTCCCCAGGTCCATCCCCAACATCCGGCCCGCGTCCGTTCGAGCTACTTCGTGGCGCACCACGTACAACTCAGGAGCCTCGCCCGAGGTCACCACCCCTGGCCGCTCGGGATACTCACCGCGCCAGATTGGCTCCCACTCTGGCACCCCCGCGCGAGCTACCCGCTCGATAAACCCGATCGCCTCCACCCCCGGAAACGACTGCTTTAGTTCCAACGCGCCAACCTGAGCTTCAAAGCCCACCCGGTCCACCACCCCGCAC
>JAKFUN010000226.1 GCA_021732675.1 Phycisphaerales bacterium | reverse complement strand
GCGTGTTGCAGGACAAACGGAGCAACTACGACACCGATGTCTTCATGCCGCTGTTTGCGAAGATCGAGGCCCTCACCAACCCGCCCCACGCGTACACGGGCAAGCTCGGGGCCTTGGACCTCGGCAATGTCGACACCGCCTATCGCGTCATTGCCGACCACATCCGCACGCTGACCTTCGCGATCACCGACGGCGCAACGCCCAGCAACGTGGGCCGGGGCTATGTCCTCCGTCGCATTCTGCGTCGGGCAGTCCGCTTCGGGCGGCAGGTGCTCAACGCCAAGCCCGGGTTCCTGGCGGCGCTGGTGCCGACGGTGGTTGAGCGATTCGGGCCAGCGTTTCCGGAACTCAAGGCCAACGGAGCTCGGGTTGCCAAGATCATTTTGGAAGAAGAAGAGAGCTTCGGGAAGACGCTGGATCGCGGGATCAAGCTCTTCGAGGAAGTCGCCGCCGGCGGGCACATTGGCGCCGACAACGCGTTCAAGCTCTACGACACCTTCGGGTTCCCCATCGATCTCACCGAGCAGATGGCCGAGGAGCGGGGCCTCAAGGTTGACAAGGCTGGCTACGAGCGGCTGATCGAAGAGGCCAAAGAACGCAGCCGCGCCGTGGACACTAAAGACGAAGCCAAGGCCATCGCCCTGTCGGGCGACGAAGTGGCACGCCTGCGCCACCTGAGCGTCGAAGCGACCGACGACTCGCACAAATTCGAGGCCCGCGACACCTCCGCCCACGTCAAAGCCATCTGGAACGGCGCCAACTTTGACGATCACGCCAAGGCCGAAGTCCGCGCCCACACCATCGGCATCGTGACCGATCGGACGAGCTTCTACGCCGCCATGGGCGGGCAAGAGGCCGACACAGGCAAGATTACGCTCGAAGGCAAGGTCAGCGGCCCGGCCCGCCCGGATCACGCGACGTTCGTCGTCGACTCCGTTCAAACCTTCGGGGGCTACGTGCTGCACATCGGGCACTTGAAGGATGGCGAACTGCGAGTGGGCGACACGGTTCTGATGCATGTCGACCAGGCCCGCCGCGCCAAGACGCAGGCCAACCACACCGCCACCCACCTCACCAACCTGGGTCTGCGGGCCGTGCTGGGCACGGGGGTGGATCAGAAGGGCTCACTGGTCGCGCCCGACCGCATGCGTTTCGACTTCTCGCACAGCCAGCCGGTCAACGCCGACGAGCTGCGCCGCGTCGAAGAGATCGTCCACAAAGCCGTGAAGCAGGACCTCGGGGTCTATGCCGTGCCATCTTCACTGGGGGCCGCCAAGACCATCCGCGGGCTCCGTGCCGTCTTCGGCGAGGTGTATCCCGATCCGGTGCGTGTCGTCTCGGTCGGCCAGCCGGTGGAAGATCTGCTCAGCAGCCCGGGCAACCCGGCGTGGGAAGAGGTTTCCGTCGAGTTCTGTGGCGGCACGCATGTGCCCTCCACCGGTGCAATCGGGGCTTTCGCAATCGTCTCCGAAGAAGCCGTCGCCAAGGGCGTGCGCCGCGTGACGGCCCTCACGGGCGAGCTCGCAGCCGCCGCCAACGCCGCCGCGGATGACATCGAACGCCGCATCGAAGCTGCCAGCCACGCAAGTAACGCCGAACTGCCTCGATTGGCCCAGGCTCTGGCCACGGACCTCGAACAGGCCACCTGCCCCGCCTGGCGCAAGGTTGCCCTGCGGGCCAAGATCGCCACCCTCAACGAGCGCGTGAAGGAACTCAGCAAGCAACTCGGTGCGGCTATTCGCGACGAAGCCGTCAAAGGCGCCCGAGCTCTGGCCGAGAGCGCCCTGACGGCCAACGAGATGGTGGTGGTGGGGACCGTTCCCGCCGGCGAAGACCGGGCGGCCCTGCTCGCCGCGGTCAAGACCGTGCGCGACAAATGCCCCCGCGCCGCCGTGCTGCTCTTTAGCGTTGACGAGGGAGCCGGAAAAGTGACTTGTGCCGCAGCCGTCCCCGAGCCCCTCATTGCCAAGGGCCTCAAGGCCGGCGACTGGATCCGCGACACCTCCGCCCTCATCGGCGGCAAAGGCGGGGGTAAGCCCGACAGCGCGCAAGGTGGCGGCACCGAAGTCGGTAAAGTCAACGAAGCGAGCTCAAAGGCGCGCCAGCAGGCGTTGAAGCTGGTGATGTAGTCCCAACCACCTGGCAGAGGACGGGACCCTTGATCCCGTCCGTCCTCAAGGGCAAGGATCCAATGACTCCTCCACCCAAAGACTCCCGAAACCACCCCGGTTACGCCCCGACCAGCATGCAGCTCCTGGGCAAGGTCTGGAGCATCAGCCTTTCTTTCGTCCTCGCGGCGGTAGCCGGCGCTTTGCTGGGGTGGCTGGTCGATCGCTACACCAACATCCGCCCGGTGGGGGTGGTGGTGGGGGTCGCAGTGGGGCTCATTGCCGGGGGGATCCGGTTTGTTCGCGACGCCAAATGCGCCGACGCAGAGGCGTTGGAACGCCCGGGCCGAACGCCCCCCAAGTGACCCGCACTTCGCGAACCATCTGTCAGCCGATCATCTAGAGAACGAGCAAGGGCACTCCTACCATCGTGCCCCCATTCGGTGCGGGTTCTGGGCTTGTGCCCGACTCGCCCGGCTTGGATCGCAGGGAGCGTGAGTGACTTCATCCGCCGGACAATCCGCCTCGCGTCGCCCAGACCCGCGTCGCCCAGCCTCCCTGGGCACGTTGGTGGCATTGCTCAGCGCAGCGGTGGGGGTCTCATACCTGGCGGCGCTTCGTCTTGGCCCGCTCATCTCCCCTGAGGTGGCGGGCACCGAGCAGGCTGCCGCGTGGGGCGCTGCCAGTGTTGCCCTGGGTGCCATCGTCGGCCTGCTGGTCGTGCTCCCGCCGTCGATCCGCATGCCCGCCAAGCTGGGCATGGGTGTCTTGATTGCGTCGGGGGCTCGCCTGCTGTTCATGCTTGGCAATGCGCTGGCGGTCCTGTTGTTGCTCAAGCCCGCCGGGGCCGCGTTGTTCAGCGCGGTTGGCATCGGGGGCGGATTGTGCATTTTTCTAGAGGCGGCCTGGGCGACGCGATTCCTCAATCGCGCCACCCAAGCCCGTTCCGGAGCTCTGCTGACATGAACTACTTTGTCATCCTCGGTGCGTCTGACCCGGTCGGGCACGTGCTCAATGTCCCCAAGTTGATCACCGATTTTCTCGGCATCAAAGGCGTCTGGCTCTGGTCCGCTCACGTGGGCAACCTCATCCTGGCCGGCATCCTCACCCTGGGGTTGCTCTGGTACGCGGCGTCGAAAATCGCCACCGGCCCCGCCTCCCACGGCAACGAGCGCTTTCTCACCAAAAACGTCTTCGCCTCGATGATCGAGGTGATCTGCCTCTACCTGCGTGACAAGGTCGTCGAGCCCCTGCTCCATGAGCGCACCAATCGCTTCATGCCTTTCCTCTGGACGATTTTCTTCTTCATCCTCATCAACAACCTGCTCGGGCTGATCCCCATCACCGACACCTTCCATGTTGTTGATCATGCCGCGGGCAGCCACCTCCTCTCCGGGCTCTTCGGGGCGACAGCCACCCAGAACCTATGGGTGACCGGCGCCCTTTCGCTCGTCGCGGCCATCGTCATCAACGGGGCCGGGCTCAAGGAACTGGGTGTTGGCGGCTACGTCAAGCACCTGACCGCCGGGACCGACTGGTACCTCTGGCCCATCATGATCCCCATCGAAATCCTCGGCACGGTCATCAAGCCCGTCGCCCTCGCCCTGCGTTTGTTCGCCAACATGACCGCCGGGCACATCCTGGTCGCGGTCCTCTTCATGTTCGCGGGCATGGGCCTGGAGCTGGTGAACAAAGGGGGCGTCGGAACGGTGCTGGGCGGGGGCATCACCGTCGTCTCGGCCATCGCCGCCATCGCGATCTACTTCCTCGAGCTGTTTGTCGCCTTCCTGCAGGCGTTTGTGTTCATGTTCCTTACCACCGTGTTCATTTCCCAGCTCAGCCATCATCATGACCACGAGCATGATGATGCCCAAGGCCACGAGCACGCCCCCGCCCACTAAGGCAGGCGTGAATAACGGGCTTTTCTCCCGCGAGTAGCGGGAACTTCGAGCAGTATGTCCCTCGTGGAACGAAGAAAGGTGTTTCCCATGCAGAGCATCATCAAGAAGGCTGTTCTCGCCACCGGCGCCCTGGCGCTGGTCGCCCCCGCGATGGCGATGGCCCAGGCCGGGGCGGCTGCCGCTCCCGCCGCGACCGTCGGCATCGGCCAGGGTCTGGGCGCCATCGGCGCTGGCCTGGCCGTGGTCGGTGGCGCCATCGGCATCGGCATGATCGGCAAGGGCGCGGTCGAGTCGATCGCCCGTCAGCCCGAAGCCGCCGGCCCGATCGGCACCAACATGATTCTGACCGCCGCCCTCATCGAAGGTGCGACCCTGTTCGCCGTCGTCGTGGGTCTGCTGGTCGGCTTCATCAAGTAAATCTCTCGCCAGGGTGGGATAGCCATCCAGGCGGGCACGGTTACTCATCACCTGCGTTCCGGGGGGCGAAAGCGCTCCGGAGTGCTTGGAACCGGGACGGCCCGGGTCGAGCGTCGGATGTTTCGCGAAAGGGAGCACATGTCCATCAAGCAATCAATCAAGTTCCTGCTCACCGTGGCGGCCTGCTCGTGCGCCTTCCTGGGCACCAGCCTTCGCGCCCAGGATGCCGCCCCCGGGCACTCGCACCCCGCCCAGGCTGACCACGCCGACCACGCCGATCATGGCGGCGATCACGCCGAGCACCCCAAGGGGAACATGGTTCCCAAGGTCGAAGAGGGGATCGCCCCCGCGATCGTCTCGCTCGTCGTCTTCTCGCTGGTGCTCGCGATCGCCTCGGCCAAGGTGTGGCCCAAGATCAGCGGGGGCCTGAAGGATCGCGAAGACAAGATCCGCACCGAGATCGAAGGCGCCGAAATGGCCCGCCAACAGGCCAAAGACGCCCTCGAGCAGTATCAGAAGAGCCTGGCCGACGCCCGCGCCGAAGCCAGCAAGATGCTCGAAACCACCCGCGCACAGCAGACGGCCCTGGCCGCCGAGCTCAAAGCCAGCTCCGAGAAGGACCTCGCCGAAATGCGCGAGCGCGCCAAGAAGGACATCGAAGCCGCCAAGCGCGCCGCAGTCGCCGAGCTCTACGAACACGCGTCGAATCTGGGCGCGATGATCGCCAGCAAGATCCTCAAGCGCGAAGTGAACGCGAACGACACCAACATGCTGGTTGAAGAATCACTGCGTCAGCTTCAGGCGTCCAAGAACTGAGTTTGCCCTGGTGACACCACTCTGTGGTGGCACCGCTCTCCAGAGCGGTGCATGAAGTGTGTCCGACGCAACGCCGCACAGGTCTGGAGACCCGTGCCACCCAGCAAGGCCTTACCCATGCCCCTCATCGAATCCCAACCCGACGCCGTCTCGCGCGTCTACGCCAAGAGCCTCCTCGAGATCGCCACCGAGCAGGGCGGGCAGGCCAAGGTCGAAGAGACGCTGGGCGAGCTCGAAGAGATCATCGAGCTGGCTCGCGCAGACGAAAATTTTGCCGAGTTTCTCTCCTCGCGCTCCCTCGCCTCCGACGCTCGCCGGGACGCCCTGCAGCGGATCTTCACGGGCCGCGTCACCGACCTCACTTTGAAGTTCCTGCTAGTGCTCAACGAAAAGGGGCGCATCGGGGCCCTCGCCTCGGTCGCCGCCGCGTTCGACTCGCTGGTTCAGCATCAGTTTGGTCGCATCGAAGTGGATGTCTACACCGCCGCGCCGCTCGACCAGTTGGGCGTCGAGGGGATGCGTGCCCGCCTTCGCGAAACCCTCCACAAGGACGTCATCGTTCACCCCTACGTCGAGCCCGAGATGATCGGCGGGGTCAAGTTCCGCATCGGCGACCAGCTTGTCGATGCCTCGATCGCCACCCGCCTGCGCAAGCTCAAGGACCAGTTCTCCGGCGCCGGGGCCGCGGAGCTTCGGGCTCGCATCTCGAAGATCATCGACGGCGGGCCCGCCAGCAACTGAATCCGTGTCGGCCGTGGGTTGGTTCGCTCACATCACACATCGCGGGGTTCGGCCCCTCTGCTCATCGAGGCATCCATGTCCAAGAAGAACATCGCCAGCGTTGACGTCTCCGGCAAACGAGTCCTCATCCGTGTGGACTTCAACGTCCCGGTTGAAGACGGCAAGATCACCGACGATCGGCGCATCCGCGAGGCGTTGCCCACGATTCAGAGCGTCCTCTCGCGGGGCGGCAAGGCGATCCTCATCTCGCACATGGGGCGTCCCGAGGGCGTGGGCTTTGAGCCCGAGTTCAGCCTCAAGCTCGCCGCCGATCGCCTCGCCCAGATCCTCGGCAAGCCCGTCGCCTTCCCCAGCAACGACTGCACCGACGCCGGCGCTGCTGCCGCCGTCGCCGCCGCTAAGCCCGGGGACGTTGTCCTCCTCGAAAACCTCCGCTTCCACAAAGCCGAGAAAAAGGGCGACCCCGCCTTCGCCGCCAAGCTCGCCTTGTACGGCGATGTCTACGTCAACGACGCCTTCGGCACCTGCCACCGTCCCGACGCCAGCATGGTCGCCGTCCCCAAGGCCATGGCCGGCAAGCCCCGCGTCTGCGGGTTCTTGGTCGAGAAGGAAATCAAGTTCCTCGCCGCGGCCATCGCCAAGCCCGCCCGCCCCTTCGTCGTCGTACTCGGCGGCGCCAAGGTCTCCGACAAGATGGGGGCGATCGAGCACCTCATGCCCCTGGCCGACACCATTCTCGTCGGCGGGGCCATGGCCTACACCTTCCTCGCGGCCCAGGGCAAAAACGTTGGCACCAGCCGGGTTGAAAAAGACCGCATCGCCGACGCGAAAAAAATTATCGACATGGACAAGAAGATGAAGGTCGAGGTACTCTTCCCCGTCGATCACGTCTGCTCCACTCAGTTCGAAGAAAAGTCCGGCGACATCGAAGTCTTCGACGACGAAATCAAGGACGGCTTCATGGGGCTCGACATCGGCCCCAAGACTCAAACCAAGTTCGCAATCATCCTCCAGAAGGCCAAGACCATCGTCTGGAATGGCCCGATGGGCGTCTTCGAGTGGGCTCCCTTCGCCACCGGCACGCAGCAGGTCGGCAAGGCCATCGCCCGCGCCACCGCCGCCGGCGCGACGACCATCGTGGGCGGGGGCGATTCCGCCGCGGCCGCCGAAAAGTTCGGCATCGCCGACCAACTCTCCCACGTTTCCACTGGTGGCGGGGCTAGCCTCGAGATGCTCGAAGGCAAAAAGTTCGAGAGCGTCGACCTGCTGGACCAGGCCTAAGCGGGCACCACCTCTCACCGGGAGAGGAGTTTTCTTGATGCCTCGGCGCCGCATGCCTTGGTGCCTTCTTTACGCTCCCCCTCTCCGGCGAATCACCCGGAGGGTGTGAATGTCGAAAAATTGGTTTGGTCAGGCGCATTGGCCCGGGTACATTTCAGTCGCCGAGCCGTTTCTCGGTTCTGTTCCCGCGTTCGCGGGGGTCAACATCCCTTCATTTGGAGACACGATCTATGTCGCGCTTTTTCGCCATTGCGGGCATCGCCGCGCTTACTGCCTCACCCGCCTTCGCCGGCTCGGTTTCGCTCTTCTTGCAGAATGGCAACGACGGTGGCGGTCCCTTCAACACCACCCAGTTTCAGATCACCAACACCTCAGCCCCCGGTGTCGCCCTCACCGGTTTTGGCCTCACCATTGGTGACACTCAGTACAACTTCGACGAGGTCTACCTCAGCGCCGAGAACTTCGCCGGTGGCAACGGCACCCAGGCCGCGTTGCTGACCGTCGGTGATCGAAACCAGGATTCTGTCGTCACTGACTCCTTCGCCTACTCGTTCACCAACTTCACGCCGGGGATCATCTTCACCGGACAGTGGGACATCGACAACGACAATGGCGACTTCAACGCCGACGCCCGCACCGTGCTCTTTAGCAATGGCATCGCCCCCAACGCGGTGGCCAGCTTCTCCTTTTCTGATGGCTCGTCGATCGAGTACACCTTCCCCGACCTGCCCAGCCAGGATTCGTACACACTGACGATCCCCTCTCCCGGGGCTGCAGTGCTGCTGGGGCTTGCGTTGGCCGCCCGCCGCCGGCGCTGAACGCCACGGGGCATCGTCGCAAGGACCCAAATCTTCAAGGAACTGCTGCTTCAGGCAGTGCCTTGTTTCTTGGTGCGCCGAGCTTTCCGATTGGTGGTGCCAGTATCAAGACCGCGGCGTGAAACCGGCCGACAAACGCACGGCTCTGGAGCGAAGCGCCACCAAGAGATCGATCCGCCACACCGAGCCTAGTTTCCCGGCGTCAACTGGGTCGGCTCGCTCGCCCGCAACGGACTGATGAGTGAGGAGTTGTCGAACGACGTTCCCGAAGACCCATCCCCGTCGACATCGCGAAATGGCCCCTGCCCGCTTTGGAGTGTGTAGACGTCGTCCACGGTGTTCTTGCCGTCACCATCGACGTCGCCCGGCACGAGAACCTCGAGCCAGTTGACGTTGAACTCGCTGGTGCCGGTGTTGGTCAGGCGAAGGCTCTGCACCCCCGCCCCCAGCGTGATGTTGGTGGCGACGGTTCGATAGTTCTGCCAGCCGGAGGTCGCCGGCACGCTGATCGTGCTGGTCTTGTCGACCCCGCCGGCGGAGAGCTTAAAGCTCGCCCCGTTGTTGAGCGTCGCCCCGCGCAGACGCAGCGAGTACGTGCTGGCCTTGGGAACATTGACGGTGTACTCAATCCACTCGCCGCTCGCGAACCAGCCGACGTTGAAGCCACCCTCCGCGCAGGGTTGAACGTCCACTGCCTCGTCGGTGCGATAGGCGTTTCCCTGGTTTTCGGGATCGTTGTCTTTGTAGGCGATGGCCCCGCCCCCGACGTCGTAGTTTTCGGCTTCGATCCGGGCGGGCACCGTGGGGGGG
>JAKFUN010000137.1 GCA_021732675.1 Phycisphaerales bacterium | reverse complement strand
CGTACAGCGTGGGGGCGGGGATCGTGGCCGACAGCGAGCCAGCCCAGGAGTGGGACGAGACAATGAACAAGGCGGCCAGCTTTGCGCATGTGCTGGCGAGTGAGAGTGAGCAAACCCCGTGACGCCAGGACCAAAGATCCGAACAGATATCGTGGATGTCTATGTCTTTCGCCGTCGCGATGGCGGGGTGGAGTTTTTGCAGTTGCTGCGGCGTGAGAACCCGCTGGGGGGGACCTGGCACCCGGTGATGGGGCACGTGGAGCCGGGCGAGCGGGCGACGCAGACGGCCCGGCGCGAGCTGATGGAAGAAATCGGCCTGGATGTCGCCGGCCCGGCGTGTCTGGGACTTTGGCAACTCAATCAGGTGCATCCATTTCTGATCGCGGCGACCGATGAGATTTTTCTATCGCCCCGGTTCGCCGCGGAAGTGACGGCCAAGTTTGAGCCCCGGCTTTGCGAGGAACACAGCGAGCAGCGCTGGGTGGAGGCGAGCGAAGTCGGGGCACGCTTCATGTGGCCGGGGCAGCGCGGGGCGATCGCGGAGATTCTGCACGAGATCATCCGCCCAGATTCCATCTCGCGAGATTACTTGCGCGTTCAGGCGTAGATGTCCGCAAAGGCCTTCAGACCCGGCCCGCACGGCCAACGACCTTGAGGGCCCCAAGCACCATCGGCGGAAGGATCAGCATCAGGGCGAGGGCGATCCGGAACTCGCGCGGGGCGGGTGAAAACCAGAGGAGCGAACCGGCGAGGGCGACGGTGCAACAGCCGATCGTGAGAATGCCCAGTCGCTTGGAAGAATCGCTCACGGCGTTGCCTTTGTTCAGTCCTGAGTTCAGCCCTGTGTTGAGACCAGGGAGCACCCCAATCTTCCCCACACCACCTAAACGGGGCGGTCCACCATAGCCTGAAGGTGCTGTTTGGGCAATGGCCGGAGACGAGCAGGGGAAGCCACGGGGTGTTGGGGAATCTTGAGGCCGTTTGTCCCGGGGGTGTTTGGGCGGTATCGTCCGCTCCCTGTGATTGAACCTACCTCGGGATCTCGAAGGCACGCTCGGCGACACAACGTCTGTGCGTTGATGATGGCGCTGGCAGCCAGCGGCGGGGTGGCGTTCGCGCAGAGCGTTCCGGGCAAGACCCCGGACCCACCGCCGATCAGCACGACGCCCAAGGTGCCGGCGGATCTGGAGCCGTATGAGGGTCGCCCGGTCAAGCGGGTGATTTTTTTGGTGCCGGGAAAGGGCGTTGACGACCCAAACACCAGCTTGCCGACCGAAGACGAGCGGTTGGCCCGCAACCAGCTTCGCCTGCGTGAGGGGATCGCGTTTTCGTCGCGGCTGGTGACCGAGGATATTTCGCGTCTGAACCGGTTGGGACGCTTCCGGTCGATCGAAAGCCGCGTGCAACAGCTTGAGGATGGTTCGGTGGAGGTGGCCTACTTCACGACCCCCCAGCCAATCGTGTCGGCGGTGCAGACGGTGGGGAACCGGGCCTTTTCTGACGAAGAGCTGGGCGCGGAGATTGATATTTTCGTGGGCACGCCGGTGGATGGGGAAGCGCTGGGGCGGGCGTGCCGCCGGATTGAGGAGCGGTATCGGGCCAAGGGGTACTACAACGCTCTGTGTGCCGTGGACCAGGCGGAGCTGGACGCGAACGGGATTGTGCTTTTCAAGATCCGCGAAGGGGACCGGACGTCGATCACCGACATCCGCTTCGAGGGGCTCAAGAGCTTTACCCCCCGCCAGGTGCGCACGGCGATCAAGACGAGCGAGGCGGCCTGGCTGCGGTTCATCGATCGCGGGGAGATCGACAACGACAAGCTCGACGACGATGTTGCCAACATCCTGGAGTTTTACAAGGATCGCGGGTACATCGACGTGCGGGCCGATCGCGTGGTCACACCCAGCCCCGACGGGAAGGAAGCGATCGTCACCTTCGTGGTGGATGAAGGGCGGCTGTACACGCTGCGCGACCTGACGCTGGACTTTGACAAGGAAAGCGACCCGGTTTTCAGCGCCGAGCAGCTGCAGGGGCTGATGCTGATCAAGCCGGGGGATCAGTACAGCGAGCGCAAGCTGCGCGACTCGATCAAGGCCGTCGAGGACGCGTACGGGGCGCTGGGGTATGTGGATCGGCGGGTGGCGCGGCGCGACCTGCGCGACGGGCAGGCGGCGCTGGTGGACATCAAGCTCTTTGTCCGTCCGGGGAGGCGCTTTCGCACCGGCTTGATCGACGTGCAGGGGAACAACGGCACCAACGACGTGCCGATCCGCCGCCAGATCAACGTGCGACCTGAGCGCCCGCTCGACACGACGCTGCTGGAAGAGAGCAAGACGCGGGTCGCGAACACCCGGCTCTTTGCCCCCAACACCGTCAAGACCACGATTCTTCCCGAGAAGGAAGACGAACCGGGGTATCGCGACGTGCTGGTGGAAGTCGGCGAGACCAACACCGGCTCGTTCAACATCGGCGCTGGGGTGACCTCCGACGCGGGGCTCACGGGGCAGATCACGCTTTCGCAGCGCAACTTCGACATCACCGACACCCCCGACTCGCTGGGGGAGCTTTTCACCGGCGAATCGTTCCACGGGGCGGGGCAGACGCTGACGCTCAACGCCCTGCCCGGCACGCGCAGCCAGTACTACTCGGTGGCGCTGTCGGACCCCTATGTCTTTGACAGTGATTTTTCGGCCGGGGGCGAGGTCTACTACCGCTCCCGTCAGTACGTGGGCTATGACGAGCAGCGTTACGGGGCGAAGTTTTCGCTCGGGAGGCGCTTCGGCTCGCAGTGGACGCTCAGCGCACCGGTACGGGGGGAGCGGATCGAGCTCTCCAACATCGACGCGGATTCGCCCACCGAGTTCTTTCGCGTGCGTGAACCTGCGACGATCGGGGCCGTGGGGCTGTCGTTGGTGCGCTCGTCGGTCGACAACTTTGCCTTCCCGAGCAAGGGCAGCAAAGTGCAGTTTGACATCGAGCAGGTCTTTGGCGACTTCAACTTCACCAAGCTCAACGCTGAGTACACGCGGTACTTCAAGCTCGACGAGGACGCCCTGGGGGCCAAGACCACGCTCAAGCTCACCGGGCGGGTGGCCTACATCCCGCAGGGTTCGAGCGAGACGCCCTTTTACGAGCGCTACTACCTCGGCGGCGAGTCGTTTCGCGGGTTCGGCTTTCGCGGCGTCGCCCCGGGCGGCATCCGCAACGACAACGGTCAACAGGCCGATCTCACGGTCGGTGGCACCTTCCTGACCTTCCTCGGCGCGGAAATCCGCCGCCCGATTCTCACCGAGGTTCTGTCAGTCGTCGGGTTTATCGACTCCGGCACCGTCAACGACCAAGTCGGGCTCGCGCCCTATCGGGTGTCGGTGGGCGTGGGGCTGCGGATTTATGTCGCGCAGCTCAGCCCCGCCCCGCTGGCCTTTGACTTCGGCTTCCCGCTCATCAAGGAAGACACCGACCAGACCCGACTCTTCAACTTCTCGCTCGACGTCCCGTTCCGCTAAAGGCCACCCAGGGCACGGCAGCGTGGGGTGACTCAGGCGAGGCGTTGGACGTCGCTGATGCGGGGCTCTTGGCCCAGGGCGCGGGCGATGGCCGCGAGCTGGCGCTTGAGGTACATCGCGGGGTCGACGAAGTATTTCATCATGAAGCGAGGGATGGGCGGGGTGATGGTGCCGCGCTCGGTGGGAACGACCTTCGTGCCCTCTCCGTCGCGTGAGAGTTCGAACGTCCACGATCCGCCAAAGAACTTGTGTTCGTCGTCGATGGTGCGCACAAGCAGAGACGGTGGCTCGTGGGTGGTGTCGGTCAGGACGAAGCTGTTGCGTCCCATTCGCATGCGGCGGCGGACTTTGTCCCCATCCGGAGCCAGGGTTTCGACGCTGGTCACCCCCTTGTCCCAGCCAGGCTGGGCTTCCAGGGCGTCGATCAGCGCGAAAACGGCCTCGATGGGCGTCGCAATGCGCAGGGTGGCCCGGACGGTGTGATGGGGGGAGAGACGTCTGCCCAGAATGGTGGCGAGAATGAGCGCGAGGGCCACAAGGGTGACGAAGCCGCCCGCGAATGAGAGAACCCAGTACAGCATGCCTGCCTCCGGCGAATGGAGGGGGATGGTAACGGATTGGTCCGATGACCGGGGCGGGGAACCGGCGCGGGGGCTGGTGGTCTTACTCGTGGGCGCGGTGAGCGCGAAAAAGGAGCGGCCGGGGACAGCCGCTAGTATTGAGTCGGGCGGTTGTCGGGCGGTTATGGGATCTCGGCGGCCGGGATCGTCTTTGGCCATGTCCGTCACGTCTGGGAGGCTACATGAATCGCATCGTCACGTCGACAGTAGTGATCGCGGGGATCATGGCGGCAGGCGGGCCCGCAGCTCTGGCCCAGCCCGCGCCGTCACGGGCCACCGCACCGACCCCGGACGCGGCCAAAATCCTGGACGAGGCACGGGCCGCGCTAGCTCACGCCCGATCGTTGAGCTACGACGCCAAGGTGCTGGGCATGGGGGCGCTGGAGGGGAAGGTGCCCGGACACTCAGCCGAGGTCAGCGCCTCCAAGGCCGACGCTGGCGGCTGGAAGCTCTATGCCAAGGGGAGCCAAACCGGCGGGGAGGGCGGGACACCCGTGGCGTTCGAGATCGGGTACGACGGCGTGACCGCCCGAGCGCTGCGCGAAGCGGACAAAGTCATCGTGGAAAAGACCGTGCAGGAGTGGCAGGAACTGCCCACCTTTTTCGCCACCCAAAGCGCCCGCCCGGTGATCGCCTGGGAGATTCTGGACGAAAAAACCCTGGACGCCACTGGCAAGCCCACCTCGCACGTTGGCCAGGAAAAAGTCGGCGGCGAGATGTGCGACGTGATCCAGGTCGGCACCCCGTCAGACAAGGGTGCCAAGTTTTACATCGGTGTGGGTGACCATCTGCCCCGGCGGATCGATCGCTTCGAGCCCGCGGCGGAGGGCGCGGCCCCGGGCGTGCGGCGCCTTGAAATCTCCAACCTCCAGCTCAATGAAAAATCCACGGCCGGGGCGTACATGATCTCCGCCCCCGAGGGGTACGCGGTGCGGGTGGCCAAGCGCGAGAAGCCCAAGCCAACCGGGGATGCTGCCGGCAAGAAACTTGGCGACCCCGACGACACCCGGGCCCACCTGGCCAAACGCGGGCAGATCAATGAAGGGGACATGGCCCCGGCATTCAGCCTCAAAGACGCCAAGGGCAAGACCGTGAGCCTGGCGGAACTCAAGGGCAAGGTGGTGGTCATCGACTTCTGGGGAACCTGGTGCCCGTGGTGCGTCAAGGCGATGCCCCAGCTTCAGAAGGTTCATGAGAAGTACCAGGGCAAGGATGTCGTGGTCCTGGGCATGAACATCGAGAACAGCCCCAAGGCCAAGCCCGTAGAGTTCATGCAGCGCAACAAGATCACCTACAACACGCTGCTGGAAGCCCAGGACGCAGTGAACGAGTACAAGGTCAGTGGCTTTCCCACGCTGTTTGTGATCGACCAGGCCGGCAAGGTCGTGTTCAAGGAAAAGGGCTTCAGCCCAAACCTGTTTGAGAAAGTTTCTCAGTCGATCGACAAGGCGCTGGCCAAGTAGCCAGCGGGGTTTGGGGGCAACGGCGGGACGACGCGCGGGCCGGTATAGTCGGCGTCCGTACGGAAGGACTCAGCGGATAGGCCAGAAATGGCAAGGGCGAAATCCCGAGTGAATAGGCTGAGAATGGCGTGGGGGAAGGCTGCGGATGGCTTCCTCGCACGGTTGAGCGGGAGGGATGCTGTGCAGAAGCCAGCGATCCGAGGGGTGGAAGCAGGGACGAAAGTTGGGCGCAGCGCCCGAAGAAAAGGAAGCATCATGTCGAGCGGCACGGGTCGGAAGGTTGTTCTGAGCGCGGCGTTGTTGTGCGGGCTGGCGGGGTTGTGCCAGGCGGCGCCGCCGGAGGTGGTGGACCGGGTGCCGACAAGTGCCGCGGGCGTGATCATGGTGCGCAACGTCGGAGACTCGTTCGATCGCATCAAGCACATCGTCGAGATGTTCCCCAGAAAGGGCGATGATCAGGGCCCGCTGGGCGAGATCACGTCGCTGCTCGATACGCCCGGGTTCAACAAAAACGGGTCGGCTGCGATGGTGATGCTCACCGGCGCGGACGGCACCGTCTCCGCCGATCTTCCCCCGGATCGCCTGATGATCGTGCCGGTCTCCAGCTATGCCGACTTTGTCAAGCACTTTGGGGGCAACGGCGCCGAGAAGGTCACCAAGATCGAGATCAAGCCCGGCCAAGCCTCGTTCGCCCGCGATATCGGAGGCGGGTTCGCGGCTCTGTCGGACAAGCAAGAGATCGTGGAGGCCTTCGAAGGCAAGGCCGGTCAGACCGCGGCCCACGGCAAGCTGCTGGGCAAGGTCGGCGGACGCATCGCCGATGATTCCAACGTCCTCGCCGTCGGGGTCGTCAAGGCGCTGCGCCCCATGATTCAGAACGCGATCGACAGCGTCAAGCAGCAGGCCGAGATCATCCCCCTCATGGCCGGGGGCAACCCCCAGGCAGCGAGCGGGGCGGCCGGTGCGGTCTCGATCATCACCAGCGTCATGGAAGGCTTTGAAAAGGACGGCCAGGCGGGCGTCATCGGGGTCAACATCACCGACGCCGGCATCGCCCTGGACGTGGGCGCCCAGTTCACCGAGGGGTCGGAGGTCTCGAAGTTCTTCGTCGCCGAAGGAAAGAGCTCGCGGCTGATCGGCAGCCTGCCCAACCAGCCCTTTTACTTCGCCGGCGCGCTCGATTCGGGCAACGCCGGGCTCAAGCAGATCATGAAGAACGCCGCCAAGCAGAGCGCCGACGCAGCGGCGGCCGCGGCCAAGGCAAACGACCCCAACGCCCCCGCGCCCACCGAAGCCCCATCGGCCATCGCGTCGCTCATGGGTGATCTAGACAACCAGACCGGCACCGCCTTCATGTTCGGCCAGAGCCCCGCCCTGCTGAGCGGGCTCTTCCTCAACACCAGCGGCTACGTCGAAGGCAAAGAGCCCCAGAAGCTGCTGGCCAGCTATCGCGACGGGCTCCAGAAGGCCAACGGCGTCCGCAACGGGCCGGTCACCACCAAGGTCGACTACACCAAGGACTTCGTCAAGATCGGCGACACCTCGGTGGACAAGTGGAAGATGGCGCTCGAGATCGATCCCGCCGACCCCATGAGCTCGCAAGCCAAGCAGATCATGACCGTCCTGTTTGGCCCGGCCGGCCCCACCGGCCTGACCGCTCCCTCCAAGAACGGGGTTGTCTCGGTCGTGGGCACCAATCAGCAGCTCTTGACCAGCGCGCTTGAAGCCGCCAACACCGGCAAAGGACTGGGCGAGAACGAGCAGTTGAAAGCCGCGGCTGGGCACCTCCCCGCCAATCGCAGCGCCGAACTCTACATCGGCGTGGGCCCCATCATGGAGTCGGTCACCGGGTTCATGGCGCTCATGGGCGGGGGGCCCAACTTCCAGGTGCCGGAAAAGCTCTCGCCGATTGCGCTCGGGGCCACCATGGACAATGGCGGGACGCAGTTCCGCGTCTTTGTCCCCACAGACGTCGTCAAGACCCTGGGGGATCTGGCCAAGAGCACGCAGGAGCAAAATGAGCCGGCGGGCGAAGCTCCGGCCGGCGGCGCGGATGAAAAGCCCAAGAACCCCCGCTTCTAACTCGACACCCGCATTTGTCTCGCGATGATCTCTGCTGAGTTGTGAAACCAAACGCATGCACCCAGCGCCCCCGCCCTCGCGGGGGCGTTTTTTGTTGCAACTCTGCCCCGGAGTGTCGGGTATCTTGTCCGCGTGCTCTCCAACCCAATCTGCCCCCGCTGCGGCTACGACCTTTCGGGCGAGGTGGCCCGCTGGGAGGAGGCCTGCCCACTGCACGGACGCTGCAGCGAATGCGGGACGGAGTTTGAGTGGGAGATCATTGTTCATGCCGAACGTGCGGAGCTTGCCTGGATGTTCGAGCACGGGCGGGGGCTTTCCAGCACTGCGGGAAGGTGGCCAAGCACCTTGCTGCGCGTGCTGGTTCCGCCGCTCTTCTGGCGAAATCTGCACGTCACCCGGCCCGTGAATCTTGGGCGGGCGTTCGCGTGGCTGCTGGTGCCGTGCGTCTTGATGCACCTGCTGGCCAGCGCCCTGGCCCTGTGGTTAACCGCAGCGTTTCGCCCCGGTCCCCTCGACGCCTCGGATGTCGTCGGAGCCCTGACAGTTCCCCTGTCGGACTTTGACTTCGAGCAGCTGTCGTACTTCGGGCCACCATCCGGCCCTGTGTACCCATATTGCGTTGCAGTGTTTTCGTTCCTCTGGTTGTTCACGCTGGCGGTCATGCCATGGACGCGCAGACGTGCAAAGCTCCGCCGGGCACACCTGCTTCGCGCCATTCCCTACTCGCTTTGGTGGCTCATGGGCCTGTGCGCGTTTCGGCTCGGGCGGAACCTCCTCCATGCCAATGCCCTGCTCGGAACCGCGCGAACTTCGGGGGCCGGGCTCCGGCTGCCACTGGGCGTTCGGGCCATCCCTCTAGTCATTTTAGACCTGGAGTATCTCTGGCCCTGGACGATCGGGCTGGGGTTGTTTGCTTGGACCTTGTGGTGGTGGTGGTGTGCTGCGTGCATCGGCTGGAGAATCGATCGCGCTCGGCTGGTATGGCTGCTACTGACGGTCGCCGGGTGCATCGGCGCACTCGCCGCCGGAGTCAGCGGCAATGCCATTCTTGAAGTGACGCAGTTCTTGCGCTTGAACTGACCCGGCAAGCCAGTCAAGGCTCGAACCCAGCACGAAATCGTGCCGAAGGGTCGCACAATCGTCCGCAGCGTGGGTAGGCTGATGACGCCCCATGAATACCGATCGCATCCAACCCAATCTGCGCCTCGCCCAGGCCTATGGCCTTTCGAACACTCGCCCCGTCGGGCCGGGCACGCGGGCGGATGGGGTCAAGGATGTCGCGGAGCTTTCGGGCGTCACGCCGGGAGGGGCGACCACGATCGGACGGGGAGCGCGATCGCCCAAGGTTGATGGGTTGGTCGCAGCCCGGGTCTCCAAGC
>JAKFUN010000176.1 GCA_021732675.1 Phycisphaerales bacterium | reverse complement strand
AAAGAGCACGGGGGTGCAGCGGGCCTTGTCGAGCCCGCGCACCAGGGGCACCAGGAAGAAGGCGCAGGCGTGGAAGCAATAGTCGCCGGAAAGGAGCCCGACCCGCAGCGGGCGATCCGGGTTTGGGGTGTTCGAGAACTTTCGCGTCGGGCGATCTTCCCCCGGCGCGATCATCCCCCCCAGTGCCCGGTGCTGGGCCAGAATCTTGGGCTGGGCCTCAGGGGCGGCGAAGCGATCGCTGAACTGCGTCAGGCTGCACACAAACTCGGTCAGGTCTTTATCGTTGGGAAGACGCGTGAGCCCGCGATCGAGCACCTCGAGGGCCGCTTCGATACGCCCCAGGGTTTGCAGCGCCCGCATGTAGATCCAGTATGACTGCGGACGCTCTGGGGAGGCTTGGATGGCGGCTTCGTAGGCGCGCGTCATGCCGGCTTCGTCGCCGAGATCGAGCCGACAACGGGCCAGCCCTTCGCTCGCGGCGAGTTCGCGCGGGTTGAGTTTGAGGCAGCGCTCATAGAACTTGGCGGCGGGCTTGAAGCGTCGCAGGCGATGCAGAAAATCCGCGGCTTCCCACTGCGGGGGCATTTCATCGGGCGCGAGCGTCGCGGCTCGCTCGATGAAGAGCGCGGCCTGGTCGTTCTCGCCCAGATGCCCATGCACATGGGCCAAGGCCCCGGCGAGCTTGGCATCGTTGGGCGAGCGGGTGAAGGCGCGGCGGAGTTCCTGCTTGGCGCGTTCGCCTTCGCCGGCCTCCACATGGGCCATCGCTTGCTGAATGATCGCGAGATGCTGGCTCACGGGCGATGATAGAGCCCGGCGGGGCCGGCCCCAAGCCCCGCACAAAGGAATCGCGTCGCCCGCGTGGGTCGGCCGGAACGCACGGCGCTCTAGAGCGGCCTTCGTTCAGGTGCAGCGGTAGTCCGGCTCTCCGAGCCGGATCATGGAACGTAGAGCGGTCCCACCCAAAAAGTCCGTTCGGCTTGCCTTGATTCCGTCTTACCGCTGCGAGATGCGAGGCGCGGGCGTCAGTGCCTTGGCGGCTTGGTTCGGGTCGGTGGGATCGGCCGAGGCGTCGGCGGGGGTAGCCACGGGAACGTTGGCGGCCTTGGTTGCTTCGTTGATGAGTGGCGAGCCGAAGATGGCCAGGATGATCACGCCGCCCGCAGAGAGCATCGCCCCCACCCGGCGCGAGAAGAACGGTGCAAACTCGATGGGCTCGGCGCCGGCGTCGGGCTTTTCGAGCATGGGCGTGAAGGCCAGACGCAGGTAGTAGTAGGCCCCGATGGCGGAGTTGAGCCCGAGGATGATGACGAGGGGAATCTCGTTGGCCGAGATGCCCGCGGTGAAGAGCGGGAGCTTGCCGAAGAAGCCCAGCAAGGGCGGCAGGCCCAGCAGGCTGAGGCTGCAGATGACCATCGACCAGCCGAGCTGGGGATGGGTGGCGCACAGGCCCTTGAGGTCGGCGATGGTTTCGATCTCGCGGGGCTCGCCGTCTTTGCCCGGGCGGCGTTCGAGGGCGGCGAGAACGGCAAAGGCTCCGGCGTTCATGACCCCGTAGCAGAGCAGATAGAAGAGCACGGCGGCGATGCCGTTGTGGGAGAAGCGTCCGTCGCCGGGGCCCACGATGACGCCGACGAGCATGTAGCCGCTGTGGGCGATCGACGAGTAGGCCAGCATTCGCTTGACGCTGGTCTGGAGGATGGCGAGAACATTGCCGACGGTCATTGTGAGCGCGGCCATGACCCAGAGCATGATCCGGAGCAGCTCGGGGAGTTGCGAGGCGTCGGCGGATTGGCGGAGGGGCGTCACTGCGGCGGGGTTGAAGAGGCCGCCCAGGCCGGATTGGCCGGGGGCGTAGGCCCAGCCGGCGATGGCCGCGAGGAGGAGGATGGAGATGAACCCGGCGGTCTTTGGGACAAAGGCGAGGAAGCCCGAGACCTGCGGGGCGGCGCCTTCGTAGACGTCGGGGGTGTAGAAGTGCATGGGCACCGCGGCGATCTTGAACCCGACACCCAGGATGGCCAGCAGGAGGCCGGCGAGCGTGATGGTGTTTAGCCCTTGATCGCGGATGACCGAGGCGATGACGTTGAAGTTGGTGCTGCCGGTCCCGCCATAGATGAGGGCGAAGCCATAGAGGAAGATGGCGGCGCCGAGGGCCCCGAGGAAGAAGTACTTGACGGCGGCCTCTCGCCCGCGATTTCGCGAGGTGGAAATGGCGACCATGATGTAGGTGGGCAGGCTGGTGAGTTCGAGGGCGAGGAAGAGCCAGACGAGGTCGTCCGCGCTGGCGCAGAGCATGAGGCCGGTGATGGAGAAGAGGAAGAAGGCGTAGAACTCGGCGCGGTTGCTGCGGAGGGGGTCGAAGCTGCGGGTGCCGCGGGCGATGGCCGATTCGTCGGCGCGGTCGACTGTCCCCGCGCAGGGGAGGAGCAGCAGCAGGCTGACGATGGCGATGAGGGTCTTGGCGAAGAGGGGCATGTCGGGCAGAAGCATCTGCCCGGCGGCTGCGCTGACCCCCTTGGCGTAGCACGCGCCAGAGATCGGGCACAGGGCGTCGCCGGAGCGCGGGGTGCTGGCGATGGCGAAGTAGCCGGCGACGATGATCGCCAGCCCTGCGACCAGGGCCGAGGCCTTGCGCATCTTGAGGGTGCGCGAGAGCCCGAGCACCATCACCACGCAGGTGCCGATGAAGAGCGAAATCTCAGGGTACAGAAAACTCAGGCGATCGCTCACTGCGGCACCTCCGGGGTCGCGGCGGGCGACATGTCCGCGTCCAGCGATTCCAAATGTTCTGCGCCGGGCAAATGTTCTGCGCCGGGGGCGCGATCCGACGCGGGGGCCTGGGCCTGCTTGGGCGCGGGCACCACACCAATCCGGGCCCGCGACTGGTTGGCGAGCTTGACGATCTGGTCGGCGGGCTCGCGGATCACGTCTACCAGCGGCTTGGGATAGACGCCCAGGGCGATGCACAGGACCGCCAGGGGCACCAGCACCCCGATCTCGCGAAGGTTGAGGTCCGTGGGCAGGGCGCCGTGGTCACTACCCCCGTGTGAATCGTGCCCGTGCGAATCGTGCCCGCCGGGAACCTTCAGCGGGCCCCAGACGATCTTGCCCAGCATGTACAGCAAGTACATCGCGGCGATGATCATGCCCGTGCCGGCGATGATGGCGAACCAAGGCCCAAGCTCGCCCCGGGTGGTGCCCACCTGGTGGCCAAAGGAATGCCAGATTCCCGAGCCCCAGGCGGTGCTGGACTGAAACGTCCCCATCACGCACAGAAACTCGCTGACAAAGCCGTTGAGCCCGGGCAGGCCGATGCTGGCCATGGTGAAGAAGACCATAAAGGTGGACCAGACCGGCATTTTGGCGGCCAGCCCGCCGAGTTCCTTCATCGAGCGGGTGTGGTAGCGCTCGTAGACCATCCCGATCAGGAGGAACAAGGCCCCGGTGGAGAGCCCGTGGTTGATCATGTAGAGGACTGAGCCAGCGATGCCGGCGTTGTTGAGGGCGAACATGCCCAGCACGCAGAAGCCCAGGTGGGCGATGGAGGAATAGGCGACGAGCTTTTTGACGTCGGTCTGCACCCAGCAGATAAGCCCGCCGTAGAGGATGCCCACAACGCAGGTCGCGGCGATGAGCGGGGCGAAGGTGACGACGGCGTCGGGCACAAAGGGGAGCACGAACCGGAGCAGGGCGTACGTGCCCAGCTTCAGCAGGACGCCCGCAAGAACCACGGAGCCGGCGGTTGGGGCTTCGGTGTGGGCGAGCGGGAGCCAGGTGTGAACCGGGAACAAGGGGACCTTGACCGCGAAGCCGGCGAGGAGGGCGAACATGACCCAGGTCTGGTCGCGAAGGGGCATGCCGCGGGCGGTGGCCGCGAGCGTGTCGATGTTGAAGGTCCAGAAGGCTTGGCCATTGCCCTTGTGGGTGTTGAACCAGGCGACATAGACGAGCCCGGCGAGGGCGATGACCGACCCGGTGAAGGTGTAGAGGAAGAACTTGAGGGCGGCCTTCTTGCGATTGGTCGAGCCCCACAGGCTGATGAGCACGAACATGGGGATCAGCGTGAACTCGAAGCAGATATAGAAGAAGATGACGTCGCGGGCGCAGAAGACGCCGGTGACGGCGGCCTGCAAGACGAGCAGCCAGGCGTAGTAGGTCTTTTCGCGTTCCTTGATGGCGGAGAAGGAAGAGATGACGCAGATGGGCCCCAACAGGGCGGTGAGCAGCACGAGCATCAGGGCGATGCTGTCGACGCCGACTTGGAGCTCAAGCCCGAGGGAGGGGATCCAGCGGATGGGCTCTTCCATGCCCAGTTGCATGACGGCCGGGTTCTCCCAGCCGAAGACGTAGGCCGCGACGAGCGTGACCCCCAGCGCGGCGAGCGTGCCCAGGACGGCGACGGACTTTGTAAGCCTCGCAGGAGCGAGCGCCACCCCGAGCGAGCTGGCCAGCGGGAGGAGGATCGCGAGGATTAGGAGCCATTGAGTCATGGATAGATCGCCGTCACGCCGCCCTCACCAACCTTGAACAACAGCCTGGACCAACGCTGAGATACTGAGCCTTTGAACTGCCTCTTGAAGAACTGCCTTGCGAAGAACCGTCTTGCGAAGAGCTATTTTGCGACCATCATCACGATCAGGATCATGATCGCGACCCCGCCGGCCATGCCCAGGGCGTAGCCGTGCAGCTCGCCGCTCTGGGTGGGGCGGATCAGTCGCCCCAGACCCTTGGGCAGGAAGCCGGTGAGGTTGACCAGCCCGTCGACCAGGTATTGGTCGATGCCGTGGAAGACATGGGCCATGAACTTCAGGGGAACGCGGATGACCATGTTGTAGAACTCGTCGACGTACCACTTGTGGCGAGCCCAGCCGACCAGGGGGCCCAAGAAGGGCTCGAGCTTGTCGGCTTTGGCGTGGGCAGAGGTGGTGCGCCCCAGCAGGTGGAGCACGAAGGCCGCGATGATCCCCAAGCCTCCGACCACAGCCGAGACGTAGTACATGACCTTGTGCGGGTCCATTCCCAGGAAGGTGCCGTGACCTTCGCCCGTCCCGTGGAGGGCGGCGCTGGAGGCGCCGACCATGTGCCCGACCCAGCCGCCATGCTCGCCCAGCGCCAGCAGGGGGATGATCGCGAAGCACCCGACGGAGAGGGTGAGCAGGACGGCGTTGATGGCCCAGCCCGGGGCGTGGGGGTGGAACTCCCCGGCATGCCCTGCGTGGGCGTCGTGGCCCTTGGAGTGAGCGTCATGAGACTTGGCGTCGTGGCCATGGGCCTTCTCGGCGTGCCCATGATCGGCATGGGAAGCGTGGGCGTCGCCATGGAAATCTTCGCCCGGCTCGTAGGAGATGGGCCCCTCGAAGACGCGGAAGTAAGCGCGGAAGGTGTAGTAGGCCGTCAGCCCCGCGGTGAGCAGCAGCAGCCACCCGAGGATCGGATTGGCCTCAAAGGCTGACGCCAAGATCAGGTCCTTGGACCAGAAGCCGGCGAGGCCGGGGAAGCCAGCCAGGTTAAGGGCACCCACGAACATGGCGAAGGCGACGATGCCCCACCCCTTGATCTTGCGAACGCCGGAGAGCTTGCGAAGATCAAGCTGGCCAGCAAAGCCATGCATCACAGCACCGCAGGCCAGGAACAAGGTCGCCTTGAAGAAGGCGTGCGAGAAGACGTGGGCCGCCCCGCCTGCGCTGCTGAGGGTGCCCAGCCCCGCGAACATGTAGCCGAGCTGCGACGCGGTGGAATAGCCCATCACACGCTTGATGTCGAAGTGGGCCATGCCGATCGTGGCGGCCCAGAAAGCGGTGATTGCCCCGCCCCAGGCCACGAAGTTCAGGATGGTGTGGGCCGTGTCGATGGTGTAGAGGGGCATCATCCGGGCGATGAGGTAGACCCCGGCTGTGACCATCGTCGCAGCATGGATGAGGGCCGACACCGGGGTCGGGCCTTCCATCGCGTCGGGCAACCAGACATAGAAGAACAACTGGGCGGACTTGCCAAAGGCCCCAGCGGTGAGCAACAGGGGCAGAATGACGGGCACCCAGTTGGAGGTCGTCAGCGGGTTGCCCGCGCCGTCGACGCCCTTGGAGATGAGCTCAAAGATCTTGTCGTACTGCACGCTGCCGAAGGAGGCGTAGACGCCCAGGATGCCCATGAGCAGCCCCAGGTCGCCGATGCGATTGATGATGAAGGCCTTCTTGGCGGCGGCCACCGCGGCGGGCTTTTTATAGAAGTAACCGATGAGCAGATAGGAGCAGAGACCGACCCCCTCCCATCCAAAGAAAAGGAGCAGGAGGTTGTTGGCCATGACGAGACAGGACATGCTGAGCACGAAGAGGCTGAAGGCGGCGAAGAAGCGGCAATAGCCGAGGCCAACGTCGTGGGCCATGTATTCGCTGGCGTAGAGGGCGATGAGCGTGGCCAGGCCGGTGACGAAGAGCATCCACAGCAGGGTGAGGCCGTCGATGTAGAAGCCGAAGTCGGCGTCGAAGACGCCGTGGGAGTCCTGGGTGTCGCCCCAGGCGAAGTTCATCCAGTCGAAGACGTGGACTTGAGCATGTGCGGCGTGGTCGGCCCCGTGGCCGCCCAGGATGGGGCCAGCGCTGCGAAAGGCGAGGAAGGTGAAGACGAAGGCGGCGGCGAGCGAGGCGACGGTGATCCAGGCGGGCAACTTGCTCTTGACGCCGAAGGCAGCGCAAAGGGCGCAGAGGACAAAGCTGAGGAGGGGGAGGAGAACGATGGCAGTCAGGGGCCAATGCGACGAAAAGACGGCACCCTCGGGCGCGACGGTTGCCAGGGATCCGCCAACGGCTGCGAGCATGTTCTGCAGGTTCACCACGCCACGTCCTTCTTTTGCCGCCTTCGGTCTTTCGGGTTGCGTCCGCCGCCTTGGATGAGCCGCACTTATGCGGCCCAACCCCTTACCCCTTCATATCTTGCCAGGCCTCGGCATCCAGGCTCTCGCGACGCCTGAAGAGCAAGACCACCAGCGCCAGGGCCATCGCCGCCTCGGCCGCCGCGACAGTCAGGACGAAGATCACAAACGTCTGACCCGTAAAGCTCATGTGGAAGCGCCCGAAGGCGATCAGAGCGAGCCCGGCGGCCTGGAACATAAGCTCGGTACACAGGAACATGATGATGAGGTTGCGCCGGGTCAGAAACCCTATCAACCCCAAGCAGAACAAAATCGCCGAGACGAGCAGATAGTGCCCGAGGGTCGCCCCGCCCATGGCCGCGGGCATCCCAGATTGTGCAAGCGTCATCACGTCCCACCCCCGGCAGAATCGCCCAACTTCAGAGCTTGCAGGCGCTTGGCTTCGTCATCGATCTGGACTTGCTTGCGGCTGAGAACCACGGCACCCAGCATGGCCATGAGCAAAATCACGCCAGCGATCTCGATGGTGCCCGGGTGATCGCGCAGCAGGTTGAACCCGACTCGCTCGATGTTGGTCACTTCTAAGTCGTTGGGCCAATCGGACTTGGCCACAACACGATCTCCCGAAGCCCCGCCACTGATCTTGACCCCGGCGTCGGTGATGATGGCGTGCTTGGAGTCGTCGAGCGCGACGCGTTCGCCGGTCTTGAGTAGGCCGTGGCTTTCTAGGGCTCGCTCGATTTTAAGGGGCATTTCGGCCAGAAGTGTGGGGCTGGGGGCGAGGGCCCCGGGCTGCACATTGTTGATGCCGCGGAAGAAGAAGCTGGTGAGCAGGGCGAGCAGGAGGAACCCGGCGACGGTGGCGGCGATGGGTTCGCGGGCGGAGGTGTCGTAGTCGGCCAAGGCCTCGACTTCATCCTCTTCCGGGGCCTGAGTGGCCAGCATGATGACGAAGAGGTAGGTAATGAGGATGGCACCGGCGTAGACGATGATGAGGGAGAAGGCCATGAACTCGGCGGAGAGGAGGAGGAAGAGCCCGCCGGTGGCGATGACGGTCAGCACGAAGTACAAGGCGGCATAGACAGGCCTTGGGTGGGTGATGACCCGCAAGGCGGCCCCCAGCCCGAGGGCCGAAAAAATATAAAAATAGACGGAAGGGTGGTCGGGTCCGGCGGTGAGGCCCAGGGCCAGGAGGGCGAGGCCCAAGACCAAGCCGGCCCCGAGGGCGCCGAGGATTTGGGGGGAGCGGCCGCCGCGAGGCAGGGCCAGCAAGACCCCGGCACCCCCAAGGACGCACAACCCGAACATCAAGAATGGTTGAATGAACTGCCCCACGCGCTGCGGGCCCTCGTGTCTGCCAAACGGTTGCCCCGAGGAACAGCCCCGGCGCGAAGGACGAGAGGATAGAGGCGAGGGGGCCCGGGTTCAACACGCGGGCGGTTGTGCCCCCGACTTCTGCCTCTCACATTTGGAGACGCAGGCTTTACGGAACCTTCGCGATCGAGCCGGGGCACCTGGGCTCGCCCCCCTCTAGCATTCTGGCGTGACGACCGCCGCGACCCATGCTGCTCGAGCCACGCCTCCGGGGGCGACCTATCGCCGGTGGGTGCCGAACGCATTGACGGCCCTGCGCCTCCTGATCGCGGGGGCCTTCTTTGTTTTACTCGCGATGTGGAGCTACCCGGTTCGGGTGGCTCCGGTCGATTTTGGCCACCCGATCTGGGAATATCTGTTTGCCGCGGGGCTGTTTGTGCTGGCGGCGTTGACCGACGCGATCGACGGCCCCTTGGCTCGGCGCTGGAAAGTGGTGAGCAAGTTTGGCCGGGTGATGGATCCGTTTGCCGACAAGGTTCTGATTGTCGGCTCGTTCATCATGCTGGCCGGGCCGACCTTCCGGGTGGCCTTTCCGGATGGCGTGCCGTTTCAGGTCAGCGGCGTCGCGTCTTGGATGGTGGTGGTGATTCTGGGGCGGGAACTGCTCGTGACCAGCATTCGCAGCATCGCCGAGGCCGATGGTCAGGACTTTTCCGCGGCGTGGGCAGGCAAGCTCAAGATGATCCTCCAGGCCTGCATCATTCCGGCCATATTGATCACCTTGGCGATCGCCGACGTGCGTCCCGGGACCGCCGCGCGGCTCGCGATTGACATCGGGGTGTGGGTCACGATGGCGGCGACCGTGGCCAGCGGGGTGCCGTACGTGATGAAGGGGCTGCGGGGGATGGGTGTGTGAG
>JAKFUN010000054.1 GCA_021732675.1 Phycisphaerales bacterium | reverse complement strand
GGGGAGGAGGACTTTCGCCACGCTCTGGGAAGTAGAGTGATCTTTTGGCGGCTCTCTGCTGATTTGGACAAGGGCAAGGAAGCGGCGAGGTGCGTTCAAGATCATTCAAGTACGTGAAACTCATGCCGGCTGGAGTCAGAGAAGCGGGCATCCACAATGGGATCGCCGAACTCAGCGCACCTCATTGCCACACTCAGGACATAACTTTTGTCATGGAGGCCGCTCAGGTCATATCCGCAAGTTGAGCAACGATCACGAGGAGGCATACGCCCAGTCAATGGCAGACGTCTGAATGGCAAGAACAGAAATGAAAAGACTCGCCCGGAGGCAAGAAAGTACACCCCGCTCAAGAAACTTAGACATAAACACACAAGCACCAACAAAGATGTCAGGCATCGACCCAGACTTACGCCGGAGCTGGTGTCGCCGGTCTGCTGGGAGAGAGCGGCCGCAATGCATGGGCGACATTCAAAAAACCAGAGACCTATCGCGGCGAGGAGATACCGGCGCGGGGCAGCCGGGGGAGGTCTGGGCGGAGATCAGGCAAAGCAGTGTGGTCTGGAGCGATGGGGCCCCCGGGCGGGCGACTAGGTCAGCATCGCGCGAGTCTGCGAGATGGCACGCACTTCGGGCTTGTGTCCGGCGTAGGAAACGCCAGCCTGCTTGCAGAGCATGTTGCTGGAGATTTGCGCCGACAGAAAGATCGTGGGCAGGCCGGAGCCGGGGTGGGTGCCCCCACCGACCAAGTAGACATTGTCGAAGCCGGCGAGTTTGTTTTGCGGGCGCTTGTGGAGCATCTGCCCCAGGTTGTGCGACAGGTTGAAGGTTGCCCCAAAGTTGATGTTGGCGGCTTGCCAGTTGGCAGGGGTGATCTGCGTCTGGCTGCGGATGCGACTTCGCAGGCTCACCCCGAGCTTCGACTCGATCTGGTCCAGCACTCGCTCCCTCATCATCGGGGCGGCGGTCGCCCAGTCGATGCTCGCCTTGCTGTTGGGCACTGGGGCGAGCACGTACAGCGAGCTTTGCCCCTTTGGCGCAAGGGTGGAGTCGATGCGTGAGGGGTTGCAGACGTAGACCGAAGCGTCAGGGGTCAGCGCTCCGTTGGTGGTGATGTCTTCGAGGTTCTGGCGATACTGCTCGGAGATGTAGATGGTGTGGTGGGGAAGCTCGACCTCGCCATCGACGCCCAGGTAGAGCATGTAGGTGCTGCAAGAGTATTTCTTGCGATCGATCACGCCATCGGAGTATCCCCGCCCGGCTTGCGTGCGCACGGCAGGGGGAATCAGGTGCTTCATCGCCCAAGTGGCGTCGGCGTTGAGTACGACATGCTCATGGTTCTGCACGGTGCCCGCGAGGGGTCCCGCTCCGCCCACCCGAACCCCGCGACACGCTGTTCCGGCGAACTCAAGCCCCGCCACCGGGGTGCTGGTCATGATTTCCGCGCCAAGCTCCTCTGCCACCTTGGCCATCGCGTGCATGAGGGCGTTGCAGCCACCGATTGGGTGCCAAATGCCGTATTCGTACTCGATGAAGGGCAAAATCGTAAAGAGGCTCGGGCAATCGTAGGGGCTCATGCCCAAGTACTTGCTCTGAAAGCTCACGGCGAGGCGCACCATGGGGTCTTTGAAGTAGCGGGAGAGCAGATCGTGAACTGAAAGGTGAGGGTTGAGCACCGGGGCGACCTTGAGCGTGTCGACGATTACGCCGGGGGCGAAGAGGTCGAGGGGCGATCTCATGGGGTTGCGTAGGATCGACTCGCTGTGCCTTAGTTTGTATCTGTTGTGTTCGATGAAGCGATGAAAGGCCAGCCCGTCGCCGGCGTTGATCTCGCCGAGTCGGCGGGCCATCTCGGCGATGTTCTGGGTGGCGTCGAGGGGGCGGGGCGTCAGCCCGGGGCGGCCCAGCAAGAGGCGATACATCGGGTCGAGGCGCACCAGGTCCACGTAGCTGGAGAGCTTTCGCCCGCACGCGGCGAAGACTTCTTCGAGGACGTAAGGCATCATGAAGAATGTCGGGCCGCGATCGAATGAAAAGGCGCCTTCCCGAACGCGGGAGGTTCGCCCGCCGATTTCCGGAGCGATTTCGTAGATGCGAACCTTGAGGCCCGAGGCCGCGAGGAGCATTCCGGCGGCCAGCCCGCCGGGCCCTGCGCCGACGATGGCAACACTTCCTTTTCCGTCGCTGCGAGTCATGCCGCGGGTGGCTCCGGGGGGCGATGCGAGTGAAGGGGTCGGGGTAGCTGGGTTCGCTCAGCGTAGCCGCGTTTACGACCTTGCCTTCGATGTCCGAGCCCGGGTGGATGCCGGGGCGCGGGTTCCTTCCTCGCTACCATGGTGGCGGGTTTTCGGTCTGGATGGAAATTGGTTACCTGACTTGGGGAGCATGGCATGAAGACGCGATTGGTGTTTGCGGCGTTGGTGCTTGGGGCCAGTTTCGGGCTTTCGGGGCTGGCGTGGGGGCAGGGGGCGTCGGCTCCGGAGGCGAGGGGCACCGCCTCCAAGCCGACCCTGGAGCAGTTCCTCAAGATCCGCACGCCCGGAGCGCCGGCCTTGCTTCCCGATGGCTCGATGCTGGTGCGCGACTGGCCGGAGGGGATCTTCCAGCTCTATCACGTCGCCCCCAAGGACGGCTCCTTTGCCCCGGGCAAAGCGACCTTCAAGAAGCTCACGAGCTACACGGACGGGCTGGCGGGCTACACCCTTTCCCCGGATGGCACCAAGGTGGTGCTGTTCCACGCCTTTGGGGGGAACGAGAACACCCAGCTCACCCTCATGGACCCCAAGAGCGGCGCGACTTGGCCGATCTTGGAGAACCCCAAGGCACAGGCGGCGGTGAACCTTTGGCTGCCCGATAGCTCGGGGATCATCTACTCTGCCAACGACACGAGCCCGAGCGATTTCTATCTGTATCGCTACGACTTTGCGGCCGGTGGCACGGGCAAGGCCACGCGAGTGCTTGCGAAGGAAGGGTCTTGGAGCGCGAGCGACATCAGCAAAGATGGCTCGCGGTTGCTGGTCTCGAACTTCAAGTCCGCCTCGGACACCACGGTCTACGAACTCAGCATCAAGACTGGCGAGTTGCGGGAGATTACGGTCAAGCCCGAGGGGGGGACCGCGGCGTGCGAGGCGGTGGGGTATCTCCCCGGCGACGCCCAAGTGCTTCTCACGAGCGACGCCAATGCCGGGCTGTTGCAGCTCTTTGTGAGGGACCTCGCCACGGGAAAGGTCTCGCAACCCCTCCCTGATCTGGCCAAGTTCGAGCTTGACGGCGCCCGCATGAGCGAGGAAAAGGACCTGCTCGCCGTCGCTGTCAATGAGGATGGCTTCGGCGTCCCACGCGTCTACAGCCTAGCCGACTTCAAGCCCCTGCCCATGCCCGAGGTCGAGAAGGGCGTGGTCAGCGCCGGGCGACTGCAAGGCCGCTCGCTCACATGGACGATTAATAACGCCCGCAAGCCCGGCTTGGCCTTCGCGACCACATGGGACAAGGCCAACCAGCCCGCCACCAAACAACTCACCTACGTGGAAAGCCAGGGGGTCGACCTCAACACTTTTGCCCTGCCCGAACTCGTGAAGTACAAGGCCTTTGACGGCACGGAGATCGCGGCGTTTGTATTCACGCCGGCGGGGTTCAAGAAGGGGACGCCGATTCCGTTTGTTGTGAACTATCACGGCGGGCCGGAGGGCCAGAGCCGCCCGACCTTCAGCGCCACGATTCAGTATCTCGTCAGCGAGGGGTTTGGGGTGATGCTTCCCAACCCGCGCGGGAGCACGGGGTATGGGCGCGAGTTTCAGATGATGGATGATTACAAGAAGCGTTGGGACAGCGTCAAGGATGGCGTCGATGCGGCGGAATGGCTGGTGAAGAGCGGCTACGCCACCCCCGGCAAGATCGCGACGTACGGCGGCTCGTACGGCGGCTTCATGTCGGTCGCCTGCCTTATCGAAGACCAGGAACGCGTCGACGCCAAGCAGCGCCAGGAGCGGCTCTTTGGCGCAGGGGTGGATGTGGTGGGGATTGTGAACGTCAAGACGTTCTTGGAAAAGACCAGCGGCTATCGGCGCAAGCTGCGCGAGGCCGAGTACGGGCCCCTCAGCGACCCGGAGTTCTTGGCGAGCGTGTCGTCGATCAATCGCATCGAGAAGCTCAATGTGCCGATGTTCATCGCCCACGGCTACAACGACCCTCGGGTTCCGGTGGAGGAGGCGATTCAGTTGGCGCTGGCTCTCAAGACTCGCAACATCCCCACCCAACTCTTCATCGCGCCCGATGAGGGGCACGGGTTTCAGAAGTACGACAACCGGCTGATCTTTACGAGCCGGATGGTGAACTTTTTGAAGAGCACGATCGCTCAATGAGCCCCATGCGGAAGCATGGGGGTCGCGGGAGATGTGGGCGTAGTGAGGCGGGTTTCCGGGGTGCACCGAATGCCGTGCGGGCCCGGTCCTGACCTCCACGCCTGCGCGCGGGGTCCTATTGGAGCGCGCTTGCGATTCGGGATTTCCAGGTGTGATCGCGTTGGGTGCGGGCGAGGCCCTGAGCGGCGATTGAATTGCGCTTGGCGGGCGAGTCGAGAAGCTCGCGTAGAGCGAGGGCGGCGGCGTGCGGGCCTTCGAAGGTGAGGAGTTCTTCGCCGGGGGTGAAGCACTGGTTGAGGCCGACGCGGGCGGCGCAGAGGCAGGGTGTGGCGCTGGCGGTGATTTCGAAGGGCTTGATGTTGATGCCGTGGTCGTCTTGCCAGCGCATCACGTTGAGGGCGGCGGCGGCTTGGCCGTAGGCCTTGGGCATGTCTTCGAAGGGGAGTTCGCCGAGGTTGTGGGCGTGGCTTTTCCAGGTGGCGGCGTCCCAGCCCCCGAAGGTGGCGACGCGGAAGCGGCGGGAGAGCCAGGAGATGGTGAAGGCGCGTTCGAAGCCTTCGATCTCGCGCAGGGTCATCGAGACTTTGGCGTACAGAGTGGGATTTTGGAGGAGCGTCTCCGCGGCGGGGTGAGTGGGGGAGAGGGCTCGTACGCGATCTAGCACTGGGGTGGTGCGTGAGGCGAGTTGGCTCGTGATGAGGGCGTCCACGAGTGCGAGCCAGGCCTCTTCGGCAACTTGCGGCGCTGGCGGCGGGGCGATGGGGCGAAGAGTGGTGAGCTTGAGGCGCGCGCCGTTGGCGTAATCGCGGCGGATCGCTTCAACATCAGGCGTGTCGTTTTCCAACTCGCGCAAAGCGCCGGCGGTAGGCGCTGGGTCGCCCGGGCCACAACTGGCAACCAGGTCGAAGTTTAACTGGGCGGCTCGCGCTGGCTTCATCACCTGTTCGTCGATCGCATAGGGCAGGGCGGTTGTCCGCCCAAACCCCAGTAGCTGGGTCATTTCAGCCGCGCTGCTCGGGCTGTTGATCAGATGCCGCACGTATGGGCTGCGAATCGCCGGGGTGCCGAAAAACCCGTGCGATGAGCCCCCGGTGGCCCACTGCGGCCCATCCAGCCACCAACACAGGTGGGGGAGCTTGAGGCCGTCGAAGATGCTGAAGGCTTGGCCGTCGATGCTCACCCCCGCAAAGCAGGTGATTCCGTTGGCCCACATTGCAATTGAGAGATCGGGCTGGTGGCGCTCGACGGTGGCTCTTAGCCCGGCTGCGGCCTGGGTAGCGATCTCTACCCGCTGGGCGGGGTGCTGGGCGAGGGCCCGGAAGATGGGGGCGAGTTCCATCACGAGGGGCTCGTGCCCGGCGGCGCGGGCGCCGTGGATCATCCCCACGAAGATGCTGCGGCTGTTGGTCCCGGGTTGGAGAAGAAACAGGATGCGCACGCCGTGATATCGGCTCGCGGGGTACGCTCTCTGGATGGAACGCCGCCTGCCTACGGATACTGACGACGGACTTTTGCTGATCATCAGCGGCCCCAGCGGGGTGGGGAAGACCACGATCACGCGGGGGGTGGAACGGTCGCTGCCAGACTCTGTGTTTTCGGTGTCGGCGACGACGCGGGCAAAGACCGACGCCGACGTCGAAGGCGTCGATTATCACTTCGTGACCGATGACGAGTTTGAGCGGATGAAGGGGGCGGCGGAGTTTCTTGAGACCGCCGGGGTCTACGGCAAGAAGTACGGCACGCCCATGGCGTGGGTGGTGGAGCAGCTCAAGCGAGGGCGGCTGGTGATACTCGAGATCGACGTGCAGGGGGCGCTGCAGGTGAAGGCGAAAATGCCGGACGCGTTTGCGATCTTTGTGTTGCCCCCGACGGAGAATGAGCTCTTGTCGCGACTGCGCGAGCGCAAGCGTGAGAGCGAAGAGCAGATCCAGAAGCGGTATGCCGCGGCGACGCGAGAGATCGCGCAGGCCCGCGAGAGCGGGGTGTACGACGTCTTTCTGGTCAACGCCAACTTGGATGACGCAATCCAGCGGGCGGTGGCACAAGTGCAGGAAGAGCGGGCGAGGCGGCGGGGCAGGGCTTCGTAGCTTCGCGCTTCGGGCCGACAAGTCTTGGTGTCAAATAGCGTCGCCCGTGGCGGCTCGGAGAGCCGACGTACCTAAGCGCGCACACTTGGCCTTGGCAGCGCGACGCCAATGAGCCCGGCGCCGAGGGTGGCCGCGACCGTGCCGGCTTTGAAAAGCCCCAGCAGCTTGTCGCGCTGGGCGGGGTCGTCCTGGCCGAAGAAAATGATCACGTGCAGAGATTCGTGACCGATGACGAAAGCCCCGAGGCTGGCGGCGAGCATGGCGGCACCGAGCCCGAGTAGGAGGCGTCTTGCGAGTGTTTTTACGGTCATTGAGTCTCCTCCGTTTCTGAATGTCTACCTCGTGTGGGCGCAACCGGAGATTGTTCCGGCTTTGGAAGGGCAGATTACGGGGTTGGGCGTGGATTTGGATCGAAAGGTGCGCGGCGGGTGGGTGTGGCCGGGAAGAGCGACAACCCCGAGCGGTCCTCGGTGGCACGGGTTGGTTCGGCCTGGCCGGCGCGGGCGCTAATTTGGAAAGCCGCGGAAACCGTACCCCTTAAAGGCGGGGCGATTGCGTTTTCCTTCTCCGTCGAGCGTCCCAAGTGGCGTGACGCGATCAAAGACCTTCTCCCACGCTTCCTGCCACGCTCCGACCAGGATCGCCGGTCGCCCGAGCAACTCCGGATGCAGCTCGAAGTTGGTGTCGGGGAAGTAGTCATACTGGGTGCGTCGCCCATCGATGCGAGCCCCGGGGCAATAAACCACCGGGTGGCCGGGAAGGTAGAAGGCGAACTGGCTGGCGCGCCCATAGGCCTGGGAAATGATCAGGGGCTGCTGATTGGTTTCTTTGGCCACTTCGCCCGCAAGGCGCTCGACGTGGCGGGCCATCACGTCGGCCCACATGAAGCGATGGAGTGGGATGACCTTGCGAAGGCCGGGCACGCCGGCGACTAGATCCAGACGCAGCGAGGCGATCCCGGCAACCAGGCCAAAGAAAATCGTTATGTGCCAGAGCACCTGGGTGGGCGTCTCGGGGCGGCGCAGCAGCACCCCCGCGTGGGGGCGGGGCTGTGGCAAGGCCCGCCAGGCGCGGAGCTGGGCGTTCCAGTCCTCCATTCCCAGCACGATGCGTCGGGCTGCCAGGGGCATGAGGGTGATGAACCCGGCCATGGGCCAGTTGGCCTCGGGGCTGGCGATGAAGCTGACGAGCAGATAGAAAATGAGGATGGGCAAGGCCCCGGCGATGAGAAAGACCTCGCCTGGGCGCTCGTCGCGGGGTGTGGTGCCCCGGAGAACTCGCCACGACTCCATCAGGCCCAGGACGAGGATGGGGCCGACCATGCCGAGTTGTGATGCGACGAGGTCGATGGTCCACATCGGGTCGTAGTGCCAGCGATGGTCCGGGCTGCCAGCGCCCTGACGCACGGGCATGTCTCCCCCTTCGACGCCCAGGTGCCCGAGCAAGTGCTTGATCGTGGGCCACCCCTCATGCTGGTTCCAAATGATGATGGGGAGCATGCAGGCTGCGAAGAGAACCCCGCACAACGCCATTCCGGCGTGCGAAGGGATGGGGGCATTGCCCTGCCGCTGACGGTGACGGCGTTGCCACCACCAGGTGAAGAGCAGCCCGGGGATGGCAAGCAGAATCGTGTACTTGTAGAGCGCGCCGACGCCCAGCGCCACCCCCAGGCCCGCCCACGCTGGCAGCGAGCCGGTGCGCAGGGCGCGGGCCCCGGCGAACATCGCCACGGCCCAGCACGCGCAGTACGGGCCATCGATCGTGAGCAATAACCCCATGAGCTGGAAGAGTGGCACCAGCAGCCAGCACGCGGCGGCGAAGAAGGGCACACGTCGATCGCGCACGCACTCCCGCGCGAGGAGGGCGACTGCGAGAGCGCCAACCCCAGAGGCGATCGGAGAGGCGAATCGCACCCCAAACTCCGTGTCGCCGAGGACCCGCGTGGTCGCCGCGATTGTCCAGGCGACACCCGGGCCCTTGGTGTAATAGCTCAAGGCAAGCCGGCGGCTCCACTCCCAGTAGTGGGCCTCGTCTTCGATCAGGGTGTAAGGGCACCACAAGGCGAGGTACAACAGGCGAAAAAGCGTGACGCTCAGCACCAGGAGCACCACAGAGCGCCACCTCGCGCTCCAGGGGGCGAACAAACCGGAGTTGGCCGGAGCGTTGTTCATGGTGGGGCGAGTCTAGTGCGGCTCAACGGTACTCCTGCGACGATCTCGCAGACCCCGAAAAAAACCTTTCAGCAGCTCCCCGCACTCATTGCCCATGACTCCCGCGATTGGGGTCACGCGATGGTTCAGGCGCGGGTCGTCGGTGAGGCTCATGAGGCTCCCGGCGGCTCCCGCCTTTGGATCAAGGGCCCCGTAGACCAATCGCCCCACCCGCGCGTTCACGATCAGCCCCGCGCACATCGGGCAGGGTTCAAGCGTCACGGCCAAACCGCACGCGTTTAAGCGCCAATCCCGCAGTTCGCGCGCAGCCCGCACGATGGCGATGTGTTCCGCGTGCGCGTCGGGGAGGCGATCGGTCTCGCGCCGGTTCGCTCCCTCGGAGATCACCCGCCCCGAGGCCAGCTCGTAGACGACCGCTCCCACCGGAACTTCGCCCATGGCCCCCGCCTGGCGAGCCAGTTCGAGGGCTCGCCCCATCATCGCCACGTCCAGCGGGGTGGGGG
>JAKFUN010000063.1 GCA_021732675.1 Phycisphaerales bacterium | reverse complement strand
CCCCACCCCCGCGCCCAGGTGCGCGATCAGCCCCGCGCCTTGCTCATCCGCGCACTGACTGGCCGCGTACTTCACATGGGGCCCAAACCCCGTGCTCAGACCATAAATCGGCTGCCCGGCCTCCCGAGCCGCGGCCAACGTAGCACACGATCTCCGCATCCCTTCCCACGCCTGGTCGGAGAACTCAACCGAGGTCTCAGCCGCTAAACTGACTTGCTCGATCTGCTCGCAGGTCAGCGTCACAGCGGGTGAGAGCGAGAGCGCCAAGGCCTCGCCGGATCGATTGGCAACGTGGGACGCAAGTGTGGCGGTGAGGGTGGTCATGTTCAGGCTCTTGGAGTGTGAATGGCTACGCGATCAGCAGCTTGGCGCGATCCAGGCTGCCTTTGGGTGTGCGAAACGTGTGGTCATCGGTTCGAATTGAGAGCGTCTCCAGCCGTGCGCACAGCGGGCCCAGCACCCGCGAGACGATGGCGACATCCGGCGTCATCGCACCGGGAGCCATGACGAGGCACAAGCCCAGCCGCGCACCGTCCGGTGAATACAGCGCCGCGTCTTCCAGGCCAGGCAGGGCACCACGCAGCTCGGCCTCGATAATGCCCGCGTCAACCAAGCGCCCGTTGTCCAGCTTAAAGCTGTGATCCGCGCGGCCAAAGTACGTGTACCCCCGCGCGTTGATCCCGACCAGATCTCCCGTGTCCAGCCACCGATCTGCGCTCAGCCGCCTCACTGCCCCGTCCTGCCAGAACCCGGCGCACACGTTCGGTCCGCGCACCTGCAAGCGCGACTCGGGCGTCACCCGCGCCTCGCACCCCACCGGACGCCCGATGTACCCCGCCTCCCATGCCCCCGGCTCGCCCAGGCAGATCCCCGGCGAGGCCTCCGTTTGCCCATAGCCAACCCGCAGCGAGGTGGTGCGAAGCGTGGCGCAAAGCGAGGCAGTAGCCGCGGCCCCGCCAATCACCCCGCCCCTCAGCCCGCGCAGGAAGGCAACCCCCGCGCCAAATTCTGCCAATCGCGCCGCCTGCAAAGGCACCATCGAACACCAGGTCGCACCCCACGCGCTCGCCGCGTCGATCACGCTTGCCGCATCCCGCCCGCCCGAAGGTTCACGCACCAGCATGCTGGCCCCAAGCAGCGCGGGCAGAACGTCGATAAACAGCCCAAATGAGTGATGCCAGGGCAAAATCGACAAGACCACATCTTCTTGCTGGCACAGGAAGGGGCGATGCGACTCCAGCACGCTCCACACGTTTCGATCACTGAGCGCGACCCACCGGGGCGAGCCGCCCGTGCCGCTGGTGCGGGTGATGAACCGGGTCAGCGGAGTGGGCGCGTGCAGAGCGACCCGCGTCGACCACTGAGGGGCCAGCACCGGGCACCCCGCCGCGTCCGCGTCGAGCCCGTCGCACCCAAGGCCCAGCCGAGCATCGAAAAACTCCGCCCGCTCCACGCCCCCGGTGTAAGGCAGCGCCACCGCGATCGAAAGGCCCTCCCAAAGTGCGGCTACTAGAAACGCCAAGCTCCCCGCCCCGGGCTCGCGAGCCAGCAGCACCCGATCCCCCGGTCGCAGTTGGTGCGAGCGAAACAGGTCAACCCACAGGCGCGCTGCTACCCACAGCGACGCAGCGGGAATCGTGCAGTCGGGAAACACAAACAGCGGCTCAGCCTGGCCGCGCAGCCGCGAATACAGCGCGTCGCGCCAGACGGAGTGAGGGGCGTGTCTGGGTGAATGGTCCAAAGCCGCGCCGCACCGATGAGGTGGAGCGAGGAGCAAAAATCAAGCTGGCTGCAAGAAGATCCACGCCGGGCCCGATGCCCCGGCCCGATACAGGCGAACTCGCACCAGAGTCACCCGGGCCCGATAGCTGAACGCATAGGAAAACGACTCATCCATCGCCCCCCGCGCCGCCGCCTCCGTAAAACGCCCCCGAAACAGCCGGTTGTTTGTACATGGCGCCAGGCTGGTGAAAAAATTCCGGCCCTCGGCCGCCTCTGGCTCTATGCCCGCGAACCCGGCCTGCGCCCGGTTGTAAATCTGAATCACCCCTGCCCCATCCACACGGATCGCCCCAAACGCAAGCTGGTCCGCTTCGGTGCGGGTGATCTCCCCCGCCCGCGCCAACACCTCATCGGGAACAAATGCGTCCGAGTGTGCGGAGGCAACCTGCGCGGGCACCGGCGCAGAGATCGCCTGGAATCGTGCCGGCGCGCCCCCCCGATTGGCAATGCGTTCACGAAGGAGGTTGGCCGTGCTCATCTTGCGCTCCTTGATCCAACTTGTCCTTCCATGTCGCCCGCAACGTCGGCTTGCCGTCGTCCAGCTCCAGCGTGGCAGACTTCTCCGAATACAGCCGATCCAGCGAGGTCGACAGATCGCGAATGTGCTCCACCAGCTGCATCAGCGGCGCTTCGTCCAGAATCGGCCGATCCCCGTGGATCGAGTACAGATCCCGCAGTTGCCCGTCCAGACTCTCAACCATCGCGATGATGCTGTGCGCATCACTCACGCCCAGGCGATCGAGCAACAAGTCCTGCTGAAGCTGAAACTCCAGCACCTGGGCTTCGAGAGCGGAGAGCTTGGCGCGAATGTCCATGCCGCGGCCCTTTCATCGGCCCATCCCCTTCGGTCAGGCCGCCTTGCGGATCGGTTCAGCCAGGAAAGCCGTGATCTGCTCGATGTCTTCCGGGGTCAGCAGGCCTTCGACAAGGGCAAGCAACTGACTGATCGCCGCCCCACGCAGCGCCGTCGCGCTGTCGCACGAGCCGGTGCGAAAGTTCTGGTAGTTGATCTTGGTGTTGATCGCGATCCAGCGGCTCTTCAGCTCGATGTAGTTGATCGCCAGCGTCATCGCCACTTCCTCAGGATCCTCGATCTCCTGAATCAGCGTGATGAGATCCGTCCGAAGCGCCGACATCCAGCCGACCACGCGATCCACGTCCGACGGGTTGGCGCCCTGATACTCCAGCAGCGCGCTGCGGGTGTGAGTAGCGAGCTGGTCGGTCTTGAGTGCGCTGATGATGTCGGTCACGTTCACGGGAGGCTCCTCTTGGTTCTGCCAGACTCATCGGCCCCGCGCCACCCCGGGTCAGTTGGAGGTGGACGGATTGGCCAGGATCGTCACAATTCCCCGAAGTATGGGGGCGGCAGCCGCCACCGAAAGTGGTGGTGGTTGAGCCCTCAAAGGCCGTCCGGCGCCGGTTGAGCGACGGAGGGCGAATGGCGATCAGGCGCGAACGCAGAAGGCGAAGTTCCGCCCGCTCTGAGAGTCGCGATAGAGATGCAGCTTCACGTTGGTGGGCTTCATCTTGAAGGTGAAGGTGTAGGGAAGAACCACGTTCAGGTTCTTCGCTGCCACGCCCTTCTTGAAGGTGCCGTAGATGATGTTGTTGTTGGTGCACGGAGCGATCTTGGTGAACCAGTGCTTGCCCTCGAAGGCGGGCACGGGCACGCCGCCCAGTTCGGACTGGTACTTGTTCACCATGACCACGTTGCCGGCGTCATCCAGCTGGATGATGCCGAAGTCGCACTCATCCGCATCGCGGCGGGCAAGGTTGCCCAGCATGCCGAAGATCTCGCCGGGAACGAAAGTGCTGGACGGGGCAATGGACTGACGGGACATCATCGTGCTCACTTGGATTCTCCTTGGGTGATCGTTTCTGACCATTCGGCACGCAGCGTGGGGCGATCATTCTCGATGAAGAACTGAACGCTCTTCTTCGAATACATCTGATCCAGGGTCGAGCTCAGCTCCTTCAGGCGGCTGAGCAGAGCGGCGCTCTCGTTGTCGCCGAAGCCGTCCGTCGAGCCGAAGCGGCTGTAGAAGTCACGCAGCTGCGCTTCAAGGCACTCGACCATGTTCACGATCTCTTCGGTCGACGAGACCCCGAAGCGGTCTTGCAGATATTCGCGCTCTTCGTAGAGCGACCGGAGCTGCTGCTCCATGTTCTCCGCCACATCTGTGTGCATGTATGCTCCTTTCGACACAGAACACCCGGTCCTCGGCCCGCTCCATCGAAAGCGAGTCGGCGGGCCTCAAGCAATCGCTCAAGCCCCCGCTTGTACAGGGACCATCGGCGTCGCGCAGGGCGTGCTTCACGAACTTGCTGCTTTCACCCTTCACTCACCAGCCGCCTGCGCCTTGCTCCCCCTCAGGCAGGGTGCGCGGCTCGTCTCCTCGCTGGCCGTCCCCGCGCTTTCTCCCCGTCCTCTCCCCCAGATTCGCGCCGCGATCCGCTTCTCACAACTGTCACGCCCACCCGTCTCGTCATGCATCTCAATCCCTAAAGCTGGGGATTTCGTCGTCCGATCCGACCACGCTCAAAAGGCCCGCGCGTCGCCCGCCGATATCTCATCGCACCCCGCCCCCACGCCGGGCAGGCGCCGGTTGGTTTCCAAAGGCCACATACATGAGCACCATCTCACTCCCAGTCGCGACGACTCCCTCCCAGGAAAAGTCGACGAAAGTTGGAAACTACTTCGTCGCCAACTACCCCCCCTTTGGCGCGTGGAAGCCCGAGGACGCGCCGCTCCTTGGTGACGTGCTCTCGCGTCGCCCCGTGCCGGGCGCGCCCCTGGGCATCTACGCCCACATCCCCTTCTGCCGTAAACGCTGCCACTTTTGCTACTTTCGCGTCTACACCGACAAAAAGTCCTCCGAGATCCGCGCCTACCTGGCCGCCATGCTCCGCGAGCTGGATCACTACGCGAAGTCCGACGCCTTCGCCGGCCGCAAGCCGCTATTTGTCTATTTCGGAGGCGGCACCCCCAGCTACCTCTCCATCGAGCAGATCCGATCCCTCACCGATTCCATGAAAGCCATCGTGCCTTGGGATGCCGCCCAGGAGGTCACCTTCGAAGCCGAGCCCGGCACCCTGCAGCCCGGCAAGCTGCTCGCCCTCCGCGACGTCGGCGTCACACGCCTGAGCCTGGGCATCGAGCACCTCGACGACGCCGTGCTCGAAGCCAACGGCCGCGCCCATCGCTCCCGCGAGGTCTACGGCGCGTACGAAGCCGCCAAGAGCGCCAACTTCTCGCACATCAACGTCGACCTCATCGCCGGCATGCTGGAAGAGACCGACGAGCGCTGGCGCGAAACGGTCGCCAAGACCCTCGCCCTCGCCCCCGACGGCGTCACCATCTACCAGATGGAAGTCCCCTACAACAGCGCAATTTACCAGCGCATGAAAGAAGCCGGCACGCTGAACTCCCCCGTCGCCGACTGGGAAACCAAGCGCCGCTGGGTCGCTGAGGCCTTCCAGGTCTTCGAAGCCGCGGGGTACACCGTGGTCTCCGCCACCACCCTCGTCAAGGACCCATCCAAGACCTACTTCTACCGCCAAGGCCTCTTCAACGGCACCGACCTCTTCTCAGTCGGGGTCTCCAGCTTCGGCTATGTGAACGGGGTCAACTACCAGAATCAGCACGACTTCCAGCCCTACCTGGATCGCATCGACGCTGGAAAACTTCCGACCCATCGTGTCTACTCCCTGAGCGACGAAGAAAGATACATCCGCGAGTTTGCCCTCCAGCTCAAGGCCGGCACGCTTCACCTCGCACCCTTCGCCGCCAAGTTCGGCGTGGACCCGCGTGTGCAGTTTGGCGAGGTGCTGAGCGCCTGGACCCGCCGCGGGGTCGCCTCTATCCAGGACGGACGAATCCAGCTCTCCCGCGAAGGTCTTATGCAAGTCGACCGCCTCATCTTCGACCTCTTCCTGCCCCAGCATCGTGTCGGCCGCTTCAGTTAGCCTCGCCTCGCGGGAAGGAGCCCATGAACACCCCATCCACCCTCGCCCCCACCGGCGCGCAATACATCGAGAGCCTGCGCGATGATCGCTGCGTTTTTTTCAATGGCGAGCGGGTCCGCGATGTCACCTCCCACCCCGCGCTCCGCAACGCCGCCCGCTCCGTCGCCCGCCTCTACGATGCCCTGCACGAGCCGGATCTCTCCCCAGCCCTCACATGCCAGACCGACACCGGCTCACTCGGGCGGACCCATCGCTGCTTCCGCGCCGCCCGCACCCGCGAAGACCTCGTGGGCGCTCAACACGCCATCGCCCAGTGGGCCAGGCTCTCCTACGGCTGGCTCGGTCGCTCGCCAGACTACAAGGCCGCCTTCACCAACACCCTTGGTGCCAACCCGGACTTCTACGGCCCCTTCGCTCCCAACGCCCGGCGCTGGTACCGCTTCGCCCAAGAACACGTGCCCTTCATGAATCACTCCATCGTGAATCCCCCGGTGGATCGGCACCTGCCTCCACACCAAATTCGCGACGTCTGCGTGCGAATCGAAAAGGAGACCGACGCCGGAATCGTGGTCTCCGGGGCCAAGGTCGTCGCGACCGCCGCGGCTTTCACCCAGTACAACTTCATCGGCCAAACCCCTGCCACCGTCGGCGACGATCCCTCCATGGCCGTCGCCTTCATGGTTCCCATCGCCGCCCCCGGGCTCAAGCTCATCTGCCGCACCTCCTACGAGCACGCGGCTGCCAGCGCCTCCCCCTTCGACTACCCCCTCTCCTCCCGCTTCGACGAGAACGACGCCATTCTCGTCCTTGATCGCGTCTTTGTCCCATGGGAAGACGTCCTGATTCACCGCGACCCGCAGCGTTCCCGCGCCTTCATCACCGACTCCGGCTTCCAGAGCGGCTTCCTCTTTCATGGCTGCACCCGCTTCGCCGTCAAGCTCGAGTTCATCGCCGGCTTGCTCAGCCGCGCGCTCCACGCCACCGGCGGCGATGAATCTCGCCAGAACCAGGCGCTGCTGGGGGAACTGATCGGCTGGGGCCACACCTTTCGGTCCCTGTCCGACGCGATGGCGCTCAGCCCCGACCCATGGACGCCGGGCTTCGTGCTCCCGGCTCGCCAGGCCGCGCTCTCCTACAACATGCTCGCCCCCCAATGCTCCGAGCGGGTCCGCGACATCGTGATGCAGACCGTGGGCAGCGGATTCATGTACTTGCCGGCCTCTGTGCGCGATCTGCACGACGGCGAGATCGATGCCTGCCTCTCCCGATTCGTGCGGGGTTCGCATGGCACCGACCACGTCGAACGCATCAAGATCCTCAAGCTGCTCTGGGACGCCATCGGCTCCGAGTTCGCCTCGCGCCATGCCCTCTACGAACGCCTCTACGCCGGCGGGCCCGAACAAGTACGCCTCCAAACCCCTCACCTCGCGCAGCGCGACAGGCACCTCGCCCAGGCCGAAGCCCTCGCCGGGCAGTGCCTGAACGACTACGACACCCGCGGCTGGCGCGATCACACTTGGTGCTTTGGCCCCGACCAATCCCCATTGCCCTCCTTTCCGACTGCCATCTCCGCGTGAACATGGCTTGTGAGGCTGAACGTGTGCAAGCCGTTTGTAACTCGTCCCCGCCGGCCTGCGCTTGCCAAACCTGCTGACCGTCGGCGCCATCGATGACCATGACAAGCTCACGACTTTCTCGACCATGGGCAAAAATGTGGAGCTCTACGCAAATGGGTATCGCGTGGAAAGCTTGATCCCGGGCGGACAGAAGGTGAAGTTCTCCGGCACGTCGATGGCCGCCCCGCAGGTGACAAACCTCGCGGCCAAGATCCTGGCCCTCAACCCGAAGCTCACCCCGACGCAAGTGATCGAAGCCATCAAAAACAACGCCGACCCCCTGCCCGGCCAGGCAGGACGCTACATCATCAACCCGAAGAAGACCGTGGGTGCGATCCAAAAGTAATCGAAATGCGTAATCCCTCTTGTGGCCGGTTTCCACTCGTGGAGCCGGCCGTTTTCGTTTTCACACCCTGTTCGCCCGAGTGAGGCCAATCACCATTGAAGATCCGGCGCCCTGGGTGGCCCCGGCGGTCCCCGACGGCCTTCAGATCCTTCGGCTTTCTTCCCTCACTCCGTTCGATTGTCAACTGCGATTGGCACAAGGCCCACGTTCATTTGCCCCGTGGGAAAACCCCTCGCAGAGGGATTGCAGAGGTCATGCCTTGGGTACGCCCGGGTCGAAGGTGGCGCGGATGCGGCGTTCGACGGCGCGGGCGTTGTCAATGCCGGTGAGGGTGAGCGTGGCGTGCGTGCCATGGTTGCGTGGGTAAACGAGGATGCTGCCCCGGCCGCCCGAGTAGTCCTGGCGGAGCAGGTGCAGCGGGTGGCCGGGTTCGAGCGCCTCGACGCGAGGCAGGCCGCGGCGGCTGATGCGGATGGTGAGGATTCGGGTGCGAGTGAGGGCGTAGACGGTGCGGCGCGCGCGGGCGGACTGTATGAATGGGAGGGAAAGAATGGCAGAGCCGATCGTGACGAAGACGCCGCCGAAAACGACAAAGCCCCAGAAATCACCCATGCCCGCAGGAGGTCGATCGAGAATAAAAGGCCAAGTCGGGATTTGGTGAAGCATCTGCCAGGTGACGATCCCTCGCAGAACCATGACGCCTCCCACTCCCAAGAAAAGCAACGACAAAGCAAATGCAGGAGAAAGCCCCTGGCGAAACACTCGCGCGTGATCCGGCCGCCCGCACCACAGCATCTTCTCGCCCGGGTCGAGTTCGCGAGTGAGGTGCTCGCGCAGGCGTGGCGGCAATGAGGCGGAAACGTCGTCAAGCGGGGCGGGGTTCATGGTGAGAGTTTATTCGGCGTGAGCATGGCGTGGTTTCGCCCGGCGCATCTGTTGCGAACTCCGAAATGCGCGTTGGTCGCGCCAAATGATGCTCCCGCCGCGACGTGATTCCGGGCCCGGTCGAGTGCGCGGCAAGTGTCTCTCGGAGGCCACGCGGTGGTGGGCCGGACAGCGGGAGTCTGAACTGCCGAGTTTATCGATGGAGGTGTCCCCGATTTCTAGGGCCAGGTTGCAGGGTGTCGTCACGCTCATGATGCGAGATCAGAGGCGCGAGAGGGGATGGTGCAAGTGGCAAGCGGGCATCGCGCGAATGGAGAGTGCAAAGCGGGCGAGTGTGGGCGACATGGTGCGCGGAGGGCGTGCAGGACCACGGACCAGCGGAGAAGGCTTCACCCGCCCGCGACTTCATACAGCTCAATCGGCAGCTCATCCGGATCGCGGATAAACGTGAACCGTCGCCCGGTGTACTCGTCAACGCGAATCGGCTCGGCGGCGACGCCGTGCGTGGCCAGCCGCGCGAGCTCCGCGTCAAGATTGACGACCGCGAAGGCGAGGTGCCGCAAGCCGCGGGCCTCAGGGT